>NZ_JAIQZM010000008.1:0-100269 GCF_023333595.1 Argonema galeatum A003/A1 | reverse complement strand
GTAAGTTCCTACGCGCTAAGTTCCTACGCTTTAAGTTCTTACGAACAGGCGGCAAGTTCTTACGCTTTGAGTTCTTATGCGGTGCCGGTAAGTTCCTACGCGCTAAGTTCCTACGCTTTAAGTTCTTACGAACAGGCGGCAAGTTCTTACGCTTTGAGTTCTTACATCATCCCCTCTGGTGTAGGAATGTGGGCACTTCCTACTGAGTCTGGGATGGGGATGTCGGGTGTTGGCTTCTCGGCTTCTATACCTCCTATCCGTCCTCGCCAGTTCTGGTTAGTTGCTGATGCTGAGCTAATTGTTTACGGTGCAACTGAGCCGGATGCTACGGTGACGATCGGCGGTCGTCCGATTAAGCTGAATCCAGATGGTACTTTCCGCTTCCAGATCTCATTCCAAGATGGTGTAATTGACTTTCCAGTCCTGGCGGTGGCGGCTGATGGAGAGCAAACGCGATCGATTCACATGGAGTTTACCCGCGAGACGCCATCGCGGCATACCAACACTAAGGAAGAAGCTGTTCAAGAATGGCTCCCCGTTTAGTACGTTTTGTAAGGCAGGGGAAAACCCCTGCTTGCAAAACTACGAATATCTCCCCCGACTTCAGACGGGGGTTTATTTTCTGAATAAATATGACACCAGAACAGATTGCCCTCACATTACAAGAACTATTTGGCCCAGATGTTCAGACGATCGCACCAGGCTCCTGGCAGGTAGAGAGGCCAAATTATCGGCTTTTAGTGCTACTTTCAGACGATTTATCTTGGCTGCGAATTCTGATCCCGATCGTACCTGCTCAAGAAGCTCAGCCTTTTCTCGAACAGCTGTTAGAGGCTAACTTTGATGTCACTCAGGAAACGCGCTACGCTTTAATGCAAGACGTTCTGTGGGGTGTGTTTCAACACAATCGAGAGAGTTTGGTGACAAGTGATTTTTCAGGTGCGATCGCACGACTGTTGTCTCTGCACGAACGCGGTCTATCTGACTGCTTTAACCAGCTAGTTCAGAGTCGTGTCCGTCAAATTATTAAAGCTGCCAAGTTGCAAGGACAATCACTTGAAGCCACTCTGCAAACTTTAGACCGCTTCTACGAAGAAGGATTAATGGGGGACATGGCGCAGGGGGCAGCCGCTCGTGAACAGGTGCTGGCAGCATGGCGATATCAGCTGGAACGTTTTTGGCCGGAAGTGGAGCCATAGTTTATAGTCGCGATCGCAATATTCCCCAGTGTTGCTCTTACCCTATGCCGCTATCCTAGATTCATCCCTCGCCAGCTGCCAAGGTGCGATCGATCCACTCAAACTTAACTATCGATAAAGTAAAGAGCTTTAGTATGTCAGTGTTCCTTTCCAGCTTAAAAGAAAGCGGTCATCTAGATCGAATCCACATGACAGTTTGTATTGTTGGCTCTCGTAAGTTGGAAAACCGAGATGACTATGGCTCTGTTGGCTGGAATATCTTTGCACCCAATCTTACTATCTATGGATTTGATGCCGATCCAGAAGCTTGCGATGATGCCAATGCCGATATTGAAGTTCGACAAGTAAATTGGACTGAAAAACATATCCCGCTAGCTCTTTGGAATTCAGAAGGTACTTTTCCTATTTATGTTACCAATTTTACCGGATGCAGTTCTTTATATCCTCCTAATGAATCTTATGTAGAGCGGTTCAGCGGATATTCAGATTTGTTCAAATTAATTACTACCGTCGAAGTCGATACAACGACTTTGGATAAATTTTGTGAATCCGAAGGAATTAATGAAATTGACTTTATACACCTTGATGTGCAAGGGGCAGAGCTTCAGGTTTTAGAAGGAGCAGCTAGAATTTTAGAAGGCGGTGTTTTAGCTGTTGCGACTGAAGTAAACTTTACTGAGTTATATGTAAATCAGCCTCTATTTAGTGATGTAGATATATATTTGAGAAAGCAAGGATTTACCCTGGGCGATATAGTGATTAGCACTGGGCGGGGTTGTCGGACGATTTCACCGATTATTTCCAAATTTCATGCTGGATTTCTATTGTGGGCAGATGCTTTTTACTTCCGCGACCTGATTAGAAAAGATTTTAATACACATCTAAGCACACCAGATCGGATTTTCAAATTGGCTTGTATTGCTGATGTTTTGAATTTTACGGATTATGCCTTGGAACTATTGGCATATTTGACTCGTACTTATGGAAATGACACAAATTATAATTTTGCCAAAAATATCATTGATACTCTATCTCCAATTCCAGAAGTGGTAAATCAGGGAATAGATTCTCTACCTATTATTGTCGAAATGAGGAATTACATTAATTAAATGGACATTATTCAAATACTCAAAGAAGACTACCAAAGATTTCCATTGGATCAAACTTACAGCATCTATGCCGAAAATGTCTACTTTCAAGACCCACTCAACAAATTTCGGGGGATTGAGCGGTATAAACAGATGATTGGCTCAATCCGCACCTGGTTTATTGACCCCAAACTGGATTTACACGATATTCGCCGCCGGGATGATGCGATCGAAACTCGCTGGACGTTAAGTTGGAATACACCGCTGCCGTGGAAACCGCGCATCGCCATCTCTGGCTGGACTGAGATGCGACTCAATAGTGAAGGATCGATCGTTTCCCACATCGACTACTGGAACTGTTCGCGCCTTGATGTTCTCAAGCAGCACCTGTTTCCTTTAAAGACTCGATAAAGTAAATAAATGTAAACAATTCTCAGGTAGGACATAATATGCGTTTAATCCTCATGACCGGCAAAGGGGGAGTGGGAAAGACCTCAGTCGCCGCTGCGACTGGACTTCGCTGTGCTGAACTCGGTTATAGAACCCTCGTTCTCAGTACCGACCCCGCTCATTCTTTGGCAGATAGTTTTGACTTGGAACTGGGACACGACCCGCGACTGATTCGCCCAAACTTATGGGGCGCAGAACTAGATGCACTGGTGGAACTGGAACAGAACTGGGGCGCAGTCAAGCGCTACATCACTCAGGTATTGCAGGCGCGGGGGCTAGAAGGCGTCCAGGCTGAAGAATTGGCGATTTTACCGGGCATGGATGAGATTTTTGGCTTGGTACGCATGAAACGCCACTACGATGAGGGCGAGTATGATGTGCTGATTATTGACTCAGCTCCTACTGGTACGGCGCTGCGGCTATTGAGTTTACCGGAAGTCAGCGGGTGGTATATGCGGCGGTTCTACAAGCCGCTGCAAGGCATATCAGTGGCGCTCAGACCGCTTGTGGAACCATTCTTTAGGCCGATCGCAGGTTTTTCCCTGCCTGATAAGGAGGTAATGGACGCCCCCTACGAATTTTACGAGCAGATCGAAGCGCTGGAAAAGATCTTAACTAATAACGCCCTGACTTCGGTGCGTTTGGTAACTAATCCCGAAAAAATGGTGATTAAAGAGTCTTTACGCGCCCATGCCTATTTGAGTTTGTACAATGTTGCCACAGATTTGATAGTAGCGAATCGGATTATTCCAGAAGAAGTTACCGATCCATTCTTCAAGCGTTGGAAGGAAAACCAACAGCAATATCGCCAGGAAATTCACGATAATTTTATGCCTCTTCCCGTGAAGGAAGTTCCCCTATTTTCGGAAGAAATGTGCGGTTTGGCGGCTTTGGAGCGGTTGAAAGAAGTGCTGTATGCAAACGAAGACCCATCGCAAGTTTATTACAAAGAAACTACGCTTAGGGTGGTGCAAGACAAAAATCAGTACACTTTGGAACTGTATTTGCCCGGTATTGCTAAAGACCAAATCCAATTGAGTAAAACTGGGGATGAATTGAATATCCGAATTGGCAATCACCGCCGGAATTTGGTTTTACCTCAAGCTTTGGCAGCTTTACAACCTGCTAGTGCCAAAATGGAAGATGATTATCTGAAAATTCGGTTTGCTGAGGCGGCTAAGGTTTAGTAGCGATCGAGCTATTATTTCCCATATCGATTAGACTGCTGGGGAGATTTCGGAGCAGGAGATCAAAGAGAATATCCAAGCCAGAAAATTGACAAATGGTCAATAGTTTATTCACTACTTAGTACTGTAATATATCTGTTGTCTATTTCTTCTGTCAGATCATGTCCGGTAGCATCGGGACGCTAAAAAATCTCTTTTCAGCATCTGCGTTCATCTGCGTTTATCTGTCTTCATCGTTCGACTGAGTTTCGACAAAGACTTCGGCGTGAGCGCTCAGTCGAACGCTCAACTTCCGCGCTCACGCCGAAGTCTGCGGTAAAAATTTAACCAATGATTCCCACAGACAAGGCCGATGTAACCGGACATGATATCAAATCCTCTAAACTGCTTCAAATAGCTAGATAGATTGGGAACTCCGAACTTGGCAGAGTTCCCAATTTTTAAAGGATAAGTTTAGCGAGCGCACTTTGGCTAGCTATCAAGAAATGTCCTTTTTTTCTTGTAATTTCCAGCGAAAAAGCCTTGGCAACTGAGCCAGATCTAAAGCGTAGTTTCCAGTCCACAGCACAATTTCTACAGTTAACAAATACCGTATCCAAATCAGATCGCTTTCAGGGCTTAAAATTGTCAGTCCCTCATACAACTGCCAGATGCGATAAGGCAAATATAAATAAGGAACCATCACCCAGACGACAGATTGAAACTGCCTTAATGTCAAAATCTCAGATAGGATTTGCAATCCCAACATGACAAAATAGGGAATAAACACAGTTAAGACACTGGTGTAGCCCCACCACACGCCCCACAAGAACATTGCCAGTAGCGGAATTAACCCTCCCACTATCTGCACTGTACCAAACCAGATTTTAAACCAGCTTGGCAGTGGTTCGGGAAGGGTGAAAGGTTTTAAGTCTCTCCACGCCCAATGTGCGATCGCAGTAAAAGAGGTAGCGATCGCAAAAAAGAGCAGGTTTTCGAGGCAGAGGTAAAGATTGATGTTTAAGGAAGTCATATGAAGTATAATCGGACACTGATCTTTCCTATGCTCTCATTTGATGCTGATACTTCATCCCGAACAGGTTAGAAATTTAGTTAAGGCGCGATCGCAACTATATTCCCTGGTTCGATCTACCTTGCCATACAACCGGCTTGCCACGCCACGATGGGCTAGAACACCGTAAACGCCTGTGTACAGGCAAATGCTTGAGCAATCTTTTTCCACTCAGATCAGATGGATAAGATTTACTTCTATCAGATAAAGGAATTTCTAATATTACATTAACAGCCTCCTCTTCAGGCCAGCTATGAGGGTAACGAACTAGAGCAATAGAGCCTATCCTGCTTTGCTTCAAAGTAGCTGGGGCAATAGAAAAGAATTCTTCCCAGGCTTGAGGTGTCACACCCCAGCCGAGCGTTACATGAGGACGAAAACCAGAGTATTTATATGTTTCTGGAATTTCATCTTCTACTACAGCTTCGCTTACTATCTGCTCGAAAAACCTGTGGAGGTATAGTAGAGTTTCGTATCCCCGATACTGAGGTAGTACCTCAAGCCATACTAAGTCAGGCTTAATATAGATTGGTTCACTGAGGCATATATCCGTTTGCACGTTTAGAGCCGTTCGATTGATTTCCTTAAAAGCCTTTACAAAAGCCTTCGCAACGACGTATTCTTCTGCTCTAAACCTTCCTCTCAGTGTGATGTGAACAGGAAAGCCAAAAGCCATGTGATTGCCTGTGATACTGGTGAGGCGACGCTGATCGTTCTGAACAGGTGAGACACTTCTAGAGTCAAGAAGCGCGAATACAGCATAGCGATTTAATTCAAACATACTAGAAAATGAGATACTCAAAAAATTCTTCAGTCCAAGATCCACGTCGAGCGAGAAGGAATCGCCAAAGCTCGGCAATCAAACCGTTAGAGTTTGCTTTAAGTGCAGAGAATTCGGGAATATCGTAACGTTTCTTGTAAGAATCTTCATCCTCTCTGTTGTCATATGCTGGATCGACATTGAGTTTTGTACGAACTTGTGGAATGCTGATTTGGTATAGAAAAACGTTGTATGGCTCTGCAATGCGATGAAAATTCCAGTCTTTATTTTGCTCATAAACCCACTCCAATCGTTCCAGTGGAGTCATTTTCAGCCGTTCCTTGAGCCAATCAACTTTATTTCTACGTTCTTTACTGGCTTCTCCGAGTAGCATCAAAAGACCACTATACATTACAATGCGACTGTGGCGGAGCTTGACATTGCGAAGCGGCCACTTTCCGGCTTCATTGTCAAAGTCCCACTGGTAGTTTACGCAAATCGCACGAAAATATCGAATCAGGTCATTAAGTAAAAATGTCCATTCTTTTTGAGGTTCTCTTTGGACATATTTATCTGCATATCGATCAACTATTACATTGAGCAGTTTTGCATAAGATTCATCCCCATATACTGGCTGTGTTTCCAAAAGCAAGAGAAGGCGCTTACCAAAAACCTTCATACTTTCATCGGCTTTCCCCACATCTCCAAGAAGTTGTTTTTGGTTTGTGGGATCTGCGAAAACGCCAGTATCTTTTGGTCGTCTTATTGTAAGGGTTGTAAGGGATTCGAGCGCTTTCCAGACCGAATTATAGGCATTTTCAGCTTCAGGTGAGTCAAGTTCAGTATTGTCTGACAATACTATAATCAGATCGGCATCGGAAACGTCTTGAGAAGCTTCCATTCTTCCTAGTGAACCAGCAGCCGCAACTGTCTTAACGACAGGATGAATTTCCGCGTTATTTAGACATTTCCTAATGCTGTTTATCAATTCCTTTGATTTATCCCAATTTTCTTTAAGCGTCACATATTGTTTAATATCAATCGAATTACCACACCATTCACGAGCATAGGGATATTCAGAGGGATAGTCTTGAGTGATTTGATTCATGGTAACTCTCTTTCAGATGCAATATTTTTAAGAAATCCCGGAATTTTTAAGCGATTCCATGTGAATTTTAATATATCAGCATTCGGGAAACCAAATCTGAGTACAGTTACTGGATCTTCTTGCTCCTCAAGAATACCTACCATGATTCTCATTGGCCCCATGTGTCCACATATCAGAAGTTTACCGATATCGTTGTCTCTAACACAATCAGCAAGTTCTAGAAGAAAAGAAAGAATGCGTCTGGCAACTTCATCATAACTCTCTCCATTTTCAGGGGCATAATTCATATCTCCAACTGCATAAGCTGGAATCCACTGGACTTTCTGACCTTCTAATACACCAAGACTCCGCTCATCAAGCCTTTTATCCTTAAAAATTTTTTCTACGGTAATTCTACCGTTTCTTCCGTTTTCAAGGGCTAGATCGAGAGTCTTTTGGGAACGTTGTAGGCTTGAGCAAAAAGCCATATCATAATACTCGTCAAGCTTATTACCTAAATTAATGGCCTGAATTTGTCCTTTTGTGGTAATTTGTACATCTTGAGATCCTGTTATTCGTTTATCTGCGTTTACTTCACTTTCTGCGTGTCGGATCAGGTGTAATTCTACATTCCTAGAAAGCCAAACAGAATCTTGAAGTCTTTCACTAATTTCTTCCCAGCCTAAAATTTTGCCTGTTCTAAAACTTACAGGCCCATTACATTTCTGGATTTCCTGTATGGGCATCTACTATTTTCACCTCAATTTGCATCTTGTTAATTATACATATTATTGTGCTACTGTAAATCATATAAATACAAGATCTTAATAAATGCTTCCTGAGTTGATGTTTCAGTCCCCTACCCGTGAATGCTTCTGTCGGGCATGGTTGCCCCACCCAGCTGGATACCGGCCAAATTCGCATCACTCAACTCAGCCCCCGCAATATCCGCACCCGTCAAATCCGTACCACTCAAATCGGCAGCACTCAAATTAGCACCCACCAACGTCGCCCCAACTAACTTAGCATTCCTCAAATCTGCATCGCTCAAATCAGCGCGACTCAAATCAGCACCACTCAAATCAGCACCACTCAAAATTGCCCCCATCAGCTTTGCTTTCCTCAAACTGGCGTTACTCAAATCGGCATTACTCAAATCGGCAATCACCAATTTTACGCCATCCAATTGGGCATTTCTCAAATTAGCACCAGTCAATTGCGTACTAATCAAATTGGCATCCCGCAAATCCGCACCAGGCAATTGAATATAACGCAAATCTGCACCTTGAAAATTTCTAGTACCAGCCGCATATTTATTGAGCAATTCCCCGGCATCCGTGAGGCTAATCTCCCGTTTTGGGCGCTGATTAAAAGTAAAGGTGAAAGTGTCGCCACTCTTAATCACCCGTCGCATTTCTTCATACATAGGATAGTTGTCAATTCCACTCAATTTTACCCAACCGCGTGTCCTGGTTAAAGCGATAAATAACTGATTGCGTAAGATAATATTACTCTCTTCTTTGGCGATATTATCCAAACCAACTAAATAAACTATGTCCGCTTCATTGCCTTTGGCGCGGTGGATGCGAGACACTGTGACGCCACCTTCACACCAGAATTTGTTGGGGTCGCGGTTTTCTGAATCTGCTTTCAAGATATTGCAGTTGGTTGTACTAGGAATAAAGATATTAATGCCTTGGGATATCAAAAACTCAGCTACATGAGTTTCTAGGATAGTTGCCTCGAAAAAGGAGCCTAAAACTATTACCAAGATATCGCGACTTGGGTTTAGATTATCGTGTTTGAGGTTATATATAATGTTTTGTGCTAAAGCGGTTAATTCTGATTGGCGATCGCGATAAATTTCAAACTCTATTACTGGTTTTTCCCAAAGTTGTGGTATAATATTAGGCGAGTTCTCGCTCAGACGCTTCAAAGTAATTCGTTGACCGCGAGTAAAGCGACCCGTCACTTCGTAGCCGATCGCTTTCCAATCCTCAGTTCTAGTAATTCCCGATAGCATTCGGCCCGATCGCAACAATCCCATGCCAATACCGTGCGCCACTGTCAAAATTGGGCTGGGAGTGCGGTAGCAGCGGTGCATAACTTCGGTTTTTTTGATGCCGTCGGGATATTCCCCAGTCACCAAATGCGCTAATTCATCACCGAACAATTCCCCCGCTGTAGGCATATTCAAGCTTTCTAAACTTTGCGCCTCATCATAAGCCCAAATTAAGCGCCGCTGTTCTGGATGTTGGGGGTCAACCGATCGCAATGCTTGATAAGCCATCCAGTAAAAAGGTTGCTTGTCCTCAAATTTAAACTCGTCATCAACAATTAAGTCTTGACCTTCATCAATTAGAATGGCATCAAATATTTGGGGAATTACTGCTGTGCGGAGTAGCAGACTGCACACCTCCGCTAACGCTTCGTTGGGTTGCTTGCTATCGGTGTCATAAGCAGTTAAACGCTGAACGCCAGCTGCTTCGCAAATTATACTGTAGAGTCCGGGTTGATTTTTGGCACCCCAAGCGTGAAATACGCGCAATTTTTCATTGTTTGGCTTATATTCCACCTCGCCACTGCTAAACCGACGCAACCACTTATCTAATTGTTTGGTGATAGGGTCGTACAAACTGCGACTGAAAAACACTAAAGCAATATCCCAATTTGGGTATTTTAAGTGCATATGTGCAGCTTTTTGGCACAACAGAACGGTTTTGCCAGAACCAGCAATACCGCGAATTCGCTGGGAACCAGGTGGAATTTGTTTGCCAATGTGTTCTTGTTGTAAATCAAATTCGGATAAGTGTTGTCGCGCTTTAGCTAAAATGCTGGCGCGACTTCCTGGAATTGGGGGTAAAATTTCGCTGACTGCTAACTTTAATTGCAGATTGTTTGGAGGTTTGCGAAAAACTGGCGTTCCACTTATTACAGATAATAATAATTTCCATTGTTCGTCATTCAGTTTTACCCCTTTGATGACGGGGGTGATTTGTTGAATCCGCTTGAGTAGGGGCAAACCTAACCCCCCCGACCCCCCTTCCCTGCTAGCGTTGGGGGGAGTATTGGAAGAATTACTCCCCTCTCCTGCAAGGAGAGGGGTTGGGGGAGAGGTTATATTGAGTAGATGTTCTTGGAAGATGATGGGGGGACAACTTGGTAGTTGGTGAAAGCCTTTTTCCTGCCATTGTTTTTCTGTAATTAGCGGTAAGGCAACAATGGCTCTACCATTTACTTTTCGGCGGAGAATTGGTTCGCGATCGCAATATCCCAACAATGCAAACAACTGATTCTCTGCTTGTTCGTAGGGGTTGCCATCTCTGATGTAAAAATTGCGGAATTCCCACCGATGACCAGCGATCGCTACTATTTTATCTATAGTGACCGACTTTACTTCAATAACAATAAGACCGATTTCCAAATCGGCTATTAAAATATCAGGCTCTTTACGAGTTTTTCCAACTTTAGAAAAGATGGGATAACGCCAGTAAGCAATACATTCCCGATTTGCAAAATCACTTTTTACGGCATCCCAAACCTTTGCTTCACCCCTGTGTCCGCTTTTCCCTAGAGGCTCTGTGGTAATGAACTTGCGACTTGCGTCTGGGCGATTAATCGCCATCTTTTAAATTATTTTCACTTTTTGCTGACCTATTTTCTTGAATTATATGAATTACCGAAGGTAGCAAAGAAACAACAATAATTATTCCAACTATCGGCAATAGATACTTATCTACATCGGGAATAACTTGTCCGAGATAATATCCAGCTAGCGTTATACCAAAAGTCCAAAGTGCGCCGCCCATGAGATTGTAGGACATAAAAGTTCGATATTGCATCGAACCGATACCAGCAACAATCGGCGCAAAGGTACGGACAATCGGCATAAATCTAGCCAGCACGATTGTCTTTTTACCGTACTTTTCATAAAAGTTTTGCGTTTTAACCAAATGTTTTTTATGAAATAGCCACGAATCTTCTTTTTGGAACAAGCGGCGACCGAATCTATAGCCAGTGGCGTAGCCAACATTATCACCCAGTACCGCACAGACGAAAGCGCCAAAAATGAGAACCCAAATATTCAAGAATCCCTGAGATGCTATAAAGCCAGCAGTAAAAAGCAGGCTATCTCCTGGCAGGAAAAACCCCACCAGCAATCCCGATTCAGCAAATATAATCGCCCATACTCCAAAGTATCCCAGCGATTTAATCAGTTGTGGCAAATCAAAGTGCATCTAATCTACTCTCAGTTAATATTCCTGACTTTTTATTTCTGAATGATGAACTAGGTTTTTTCTCTGGCACTTGTCATCCAGTTTAGTTGAAAATTAGGTATTTTTTTGCCTGTACTTCGCCCCTAGAGCATTTTTCTTTTTTGCCTTTTTCTCACTACCCAGACAACAAAAGCCACAATGAGTCCAACGAAAACTATTTTAGAAATGGGGTCAATGTAATGTTCCGCCAGCGCATAGTTTTTACCCAGCGTGTAACCTAAAAAGGTTAGAAAACTCACCCACAATACTGTACCAACGGTTGAGTAGATTAGAAATGGCATCAAACTCATGCCGCTGATGCCTGCTGGCAAGGAAATTAGGGTACGAACTCCGGGTACTAAGCGACAGAATAATACCGCTTTCTGCCCGTGCTTGTCAAACCAGTTATCTGCTTTTTCAATATCTCTGCTTGATACTGAAATCCACTTGCCGTACTTGTCTGCTAACCGCTTGATGTTTTCTTCACCGACGAGTTTGCCGACATAATACCACGGCAATGCGCCCACCATAGTGCCAACCACTCCTGCTAGAATTGCAGGCACCAATTCCATCTTCCCTTGCGATACGGTGAATCCCGCAAACGGCATAATTAATTCTGAGGGGATGGGAGGGAATAAATTTTCTAAGAACATTAGCAGTCCGATTCCCAAATAGCCCAGGGAAGTCATGATGTTAATTATCCATTCCTGCATCGGCGAAATTCCTCAGTTGTAAAAAAGACGATCCCTTGCATATTGTTAGAAACCCGGTTTCTTTGAGAAACCGGGTTTCTTGAGAAAACCTAGAAACCCGGTTTCTCAAAGAAACCGGGTTTCTATACCTTATGTTCCCGAAGTCCAGGAGTTCATGTACTCGATTTGATCTGGCGTTAGGGTATCAAGGTTAACCCCCATTGCTTGCAACTTCAGACGTGCAATTTCTTTGTCAACTTCAACTGGAATTGAGTGCAAACCTGGTTCTAGTTTGCCCTTATTTTTAACCAGATATTCGCAACCTAAAGCTTGGTTAGCAAAGCTCATATCCATGACGGCGCTGGGGTGTCCTTCTGCTGCTGCTAGGTTAACGAGACGCCCTTCACCGATTACGACAACGGATTTACCATTTTGCAGGCGATATTCTTCGGTGAAGTTCCGCACTGTTCGTACTTCAGTGGCTTTTGCACCAAGTGCTTTCAGGTCGATTTCGATATCAAAGTGACCTGAGTTGCAAACAATTGCGCCATCTTTCATAACATCGAAATGTTCGTTGCGGATGACGTGCTTGTTGCCGGTGACGGTGATAAATAAGTCGCCTTGGGATGCGGCTTCTGACATTGGCATGACTCGGAAGCCGTCCATGATTGCTTCGATCGCCTTAGTCGGGTCGATTTCTGTCACAATCACGTTAGCGCCCATACCACGTGCGCGAAGGGCGACGCCTTTGCCGCACCAGCCGTATCCGGCGACGACGATCGTTTTACCTGCTAGTAGGATATTGGTGGCGCGGATGATGCCATCAAGGGTGGATTGGCCAGTTCCGTAGCGGTTGTCGAAGAAGTGCTTGGTGTCGGCGTCGTTGACGTTGATGGCGGGGAAGGTGAGAACGCCATCGCGGAACATGGCGCGTAGACGCACAATGCCTGTGGTGGTTTCTTCGGTGGTGCCAATCAAATCGGCAATCTGGTGTTGCCGTTCTTGGATGAGGGTGGCGACGACATCGCTGCCGTCATCGATGATCACGTTGGGACGGTGATCTAGGGCAATGCGGACGTGGCGGCTGTAAGTCTCGGCATCTTCGCCTTTGATGGCAAATACGGGGATGCCATAATCGGCAACGAGACAGGCGGCTACGTCATCTTGGGTACTCAGGGGGTTGCTGGCGATGAGGAGGGAGTCTGCACCTGCGGCTTTGAGTGCAATGGCGAGATTTGCAGTCTCGGTGGTTACGTGGCAGCAGGCGACTAAACGGATACCGGCGAGGGGTTTTTCAGCGGCGAAGCGATCGCGAATTTGCCGCAACACGGGCATTTCCCGTCCCGCCCATTCAATGCGCTGCCTTCCTAGCGGCGCGAGGGACAGGTCTTTTACTTCGTGCTTTGGCTGTGTGTAAGTTGCAGTCATGAAATTGGTTTTTTGAGAAACATTAAACTTCCAGGTCTAATCTAGATTACTCCATCTGTCTTTGGGTAGACCCAATATTTTTTACCCGAATGCTTCGCCCCTCCAGGTGTTTCTGGCAATACACACACTGTCTGCTTTGTCAAGCGCAATTACTGGACTGGGGACTAAAAACTTACAAATTTCCGTTTCCGTGGGTCTTTCCCTCTCGATCGCACACTCTTGCTAAAACAGTACATCTGTACTATAATATAAAGGTAGAGTCATCGAGCCCAGTTTCCTTGTAAATGGCTCAATGGCGACGTTCTAGAGGATGGATTCAGGTTTTTGCCCTATGACTAAACACTACATTCTCAGCCTCAATCCGAATGCCAAGCACGACTGGGATCGTTGCACTTTGCGAGACCCCCTCACAGCGAAGCGCCCGGAATTCGCCAAGCTGATTTCTGATGCGGTTGACGAAAAAGCTGGTTCTTACCTGGTTTCTGTGCGGATCGAAATCGAAGTTTTGGAAAAAGCGCCTTTATCGCAAGTTGAGCAGCTTCCTCTCAATCTTACTGAGATTTCCGCTCATTCTCAACGGCAGGAACTTGTTGCATAGATAGATAATTTCAGATTTCAAATTTAAGATGGCAAATTGAGAATATTTCAAAATTTTTTAAATTTGAAATCTGCAATCTTAAATCTGAAATTCTGACCATAGCCGTTTTTTTATGAGGAAATGACTTGATGATCGAACTCAGTGATTATCCCCTTGCTATTTCTCAAGCCGCCCAAAGAATCGCTGAATTAGACTACGAATTATCTGCAATGCGGCAGCTAATTAATGCTTTTGAAGGCAGAGCTGATATGATGGTGGCGGTTAGTTCCCAACTAAGAAATGAAGTTCAACGCAGGGCGCGTCGTTTTGAATTGTTGCAATTCAATCATGAATATCAAAAGGCGCTGGATCTTTTAACGCAATTAAATACTGAAAAAGCGAATGCGATCGCTTACCTGGAATATCTCCGCAATCAGTTTACCGTTGCTAAGCTGGAAGCGCGATTAGCAATAGCACAACAACTCGCTGGTTTAGAAGCGCGAGAATTAGTTGGTTTTTAGATAAAGCAAGTTTTCTCCTTTGGGTTGGATAGCGGTAGGGCTTTTTGTCCTACCGTTTTTTTTTTGTCATTATAGCACTTATATCATGTCCGGTCGATTGCCTATGATAAAACTTTTTAGGTATGTTGTTGCGCTTGGGCGCTATCTTAAAGAGCGCTGAAGCGCAACAACATACCAAATATTTAAGTAATACTTGTAATCATTAACTGCTAAAATTTGTAGTCTCTAAAGCTTTCTCGTTTATTCCCGTCTATTCTGAGTACGGCGATCGAACTACCCCTTGCATCTTTAATCGGATAGTACAATTCAAAATTAGTCTTTTTATTCAGATCGCTAAGCAATTTAGAATCATTCTTTAACGCTTGCTTGATAGCTTTTTCATAGTCTTTAGCTACGTAAACTCTTACAAAAATTGGCTGGCCTTTCTCATTTTTCTGATATCTTTGATATCGCCACATCACGGAATCATCTTGAGGATCTAGAACGTAGAGAGTAAGATTCTCAACAAATGACAAGCCATTTAAACTATCTATCAAATCAGTAATAGTTTTAGGAACGTTACTGACTGGAGGGTTTTTCAAAATAGTTACTTGCTGAACGAGTTTATTTTTAAAAGTTTCCATTTGTGACGACGCTACCCGTTTAAACACTTGGCTGCGGTGAAGTTGAACTTGATAATCTACTAAAGCTAAAGCCCCTATTAAAGCGGATATGGCAGTTACAATTCCCAGCATATATCCTGCATAAGTAATCCGTCGTGCTTCGGGAACAACTAAAGAACTATCTAAACTACGGTTTCGTTCGAGAGATTCGACTGCTTCGACTATTTTTTTTATGCCAAGCACAAAAGTCATGGCGACGCCGAAAGCACTGAGAGAAATACAAGAGAAAAAGATTCCATATAAAACAGCTTCAACTTGGTCACTGAAAATATCCCATTGCAGTGCGCTGTTAAAAATTCCCAAAACGACTAGCGTTGCACCGATCGTCAAAAGCGATACAGTGATCCAAACAGTCAGGGATAATAACTTTACTTTTGAGTTCATTTGTCTATTTCCTCACAGATATAGCAAAGTGCTGAGTGAATTATGCCACGCCCTTATTGAGACGCCTGACAAGAGGGATGAGTGAGGGAAGGCGGTAAAACTCCTTGTCCTACCAGTTCCACTTGTCCAGAGGAGTTAATCACCCATCCTTGCGCTTCGACAATCTCAGTGCTGAGTGCAAGGTCAGCCGTGCTGAGTGAAGTGTCCTTTCTGCCCCTCTGCCCCGCTGGTAACCTTGGTCTTAAATCTACCCAAGAACTATTGAGTTCTTCATAGGGATTAGGCGGTAAACTATCTCTGCCGGTAAGGATCAATTGGTTTTGTTCTTTTCCCCTGCTGCGACAGCTAGAGGCAACTAACGTGGTGGCATCAACGAGATTATCTTGTAAAGTGATTAACCCAGCGCTGGTGTCAACATCAGGGGTGTCGATCGTTACAGTGCCACTTAAGGAAGAATTTGCTCCTGTGGCCGTGATGTCGCTACTAGGCAGTTTCCTGGGGTCTAAAAGGGTAGGATCGTCAGTATTCAGTAAGCTTTGCAGTTCTTCCCTTGTGCGTAACTGTGCCCCATAGATAGCTTGGGCGTTGATAGTGACTCTGCCGCCAAAGGAGTTGATCGAATTGGCGCTGATATCGCTATTTTCTAAAGCGGCGATCGCATCGGTATTGAGGGTGATGTTACCGCCTTTGACTTCGCTTCCAGTGGCGTTGGTGGCGATCGCACTACTGTCTCGCAACTGCAATAATTGAGAATCAACTACGATATTGCCGCCGCTAGTACCTCCAGTGGCGTTGGTGATGATGCTGCTGTGGCGCAATGTAATGGTGGGCGATCGCAGTTCGATGCTACCGCCGCCTGCTTTAGTATTTCCATCCAGAGAAGCTTGATTAGAAAGCTCGATCTCTTCAGCATCCACCACAAGCGTGCCTGCTTTTCCTGTGCCACGACTGCGGACTCTTACAGTTGCCCCATCCCGGACAATCAACCGTCCCGTTTCAATGGTCAAATTACCCCCATCTCCTGTTGATTGTGACTCAGCGGAAGCACCCAAGTTACTGACAAACAGACCATCGCCGGAAGTGCCAATTATTTCGATCGCATCATTCGCTTTAATGTAAAGATTTCCCGCCTTACCTTGCCCAACGGTAGAAGCGCTGATCTGTGCCCCATCTCGGACAATCAACCGTCCGGTTTCAATCGTCAAATTGCCTCCATCTCCGATTGAATTTGGCCAAGTTGAAACACTCAAATCCGTGGCAAACAGACCAGCGGCGGTTGTGCCAATTAGTTCGATCGCATCGATCGCTTTGACCGACACATTTCCCGCCTTGCCTTCTCCAATAGTAGTACTGCTGATAAATCCCCCATCTTTGAGAGTTAACCGTCCCGTTTCAACGGTCAAATTGCCCCCATCTCCTGTTGAATTAACATAGGTGAAAGACCCCAAGAAGCTGGGAAACACACCATCGGGAGAAGTGCCAATTATGTCGATCGCATCGTTCGCTTTGACCGACATATTTCCCGCATTACCTTTTCCAGAGGTAACAGTGCTTATCCCTGCCCCATCTTTGAGAGTCAACCGTCCCGTTTCAACGGTCAAATTGCCCCCATTACCTTTGGCTTCTGGTTGAATATCAGTAGCCAAGTAGCTGGTAAACTTACTGTTATTAGGTGCGGCACCCGTCATTTCCAACGACTCCAACGCACGTACAGTCACACTTTTTCCTTCATCGCTGCCAAGAGTGAGGCTCAAAATTGCCGAACCATCGGCAAGGGTCACGCGCCGTCCCTGCACTTGAATACTTCCACCCCCACTGCCACTGGCATCGACAGAAGCCGCCTGAGATAAACTGATATTCTGGAAATTCTCCACTCCTTCATATCCCAACTGCCAACTTGTATTCGTTGGGGTGAGGGTGACTAAACTCCCTGGTGCAACACTCCCCAGTTCAATTCTTCCGGCTGGTGCAGTCAAATTTCCTCCAAAGAGTGTGATGTCACCTCCCACTAGGGCTAAGGTTCGATCGGGTGACACCTCCAGACCAACTGGCCTATTATCTCTAATAGTCGCGAATGTGTCTGGATCGAAACTCAGATTATTACCCACACCTTGGACGATGATCGCGGCATTTGGATTGGGGCTGTTGGCGGCAAATTGCAAACCAATGGGTACATTAATTGTCAGCAAAGGTGAAGCATGAGGATTGGTAGCACTGAACTCTATCCCATCACCAAACTTAATGCTACTCGCCGTACTCCCTAAAAATGAGCCACCAATATTCAACCTGGCATTCTGTCCAAAAATAATACCATTCGGATTAATTAAAAATAAGTTAGCTGTGCCGTTAGCTCTAATCAATCCATCAATATTAGATATCGAACTACCTGTTACCCTGGTAAAAATATTCCGTATATCCAAACTATTGTTAAAAAATGCTTCTTTGCCAGTGGGTACGGAAAACTCTCGGAAGCTGTGGAATAAGTTGCCACCTGCTTGTGTTCCTCCCTCAATAGTGAGGGTGTTGCCAGAAGGTGTGACTATTGAATTATTGGGAAGTGTGACATCTGGCACAATCTGTGCCACTATGGAGTTTGGTGCCGACAGACAGGCCGTAACAATTCCTAATCCAGCCCAAAATCGCAGAGGAGAGCTTTTCATTCGCAGGAATTTAGTTGTATAGCTTTTTGGTTGTTATATCACTGTTTGGCCTTAACTTCAATAGGACTTACGCACCGAAAGCCTGAAACCTAGATCCCCTAGCCCCCCTGATAGCGGGTTTCAGTTGCATGAAGTACATAGCAGAAACCCGGTTTCGCAGAAGTTACCGGGTTTCTCTTTCAACCAATGCGCTAAAATTTTTAACTAGCGACATATTTTAAACACCTCCTCTGCTGTCTTATGGTTCAAACAGTTGCAATTACCGAAGCAATTATTAGCCTGAATGATATCCACAACAAGTTTAGCTTGATTCGTACTTCTGACCAAAACTTTTTCACGGAATGGTAGGTCTTTCGGAATCATTATGGTAATGTTCCTCATTTTTGTAGGGACACGGCATCATAAATATGTCAGTCATACAAAAGTAAAGGGTGCGCTTCCAGGCGCGGTGGTGAAGACCAAGAAACCGGGTTTCTCCAAGAAACCCGGTTTCTAAGGGCGCGGTGGTGGTAGCCTATGTCAAAGCATAGCTTATCCCGGATATCGCCTTGAAAACCCGTTCTAGTTACTACCAACTCATCCCCTACATCCGCCAAGAGTGGAAAACGATCGCGCAGGCATTGACCTGTACCCTTGGATTTACGGTATTCTGGCCGATACAAGCTGCATTGGCAGGGCAAATCGCCGAATTTATCGGACAGGGCAATATAATAGCACTGGCGAAGTTATCGGGCATCCTTGCCGTGGTTTTTCTACTCCAGAAAATCATGCAGTACGGTCAGGATTCCATTATGGCCAAAGCAGCCCTCTCGGTTGCCCTAGAGTTGCGTAAAAAAATTTACTCTCACCTGCTGCGTCTGAATCTTAGTTATTTTGAAACAGCACAGACAGGTGATTTAACTTATCGACTCACCGAAGATATCGATCGCATTGGAGAAGTCGTCAATAAAATCTTTCACGACTTTACCCCCTGCGTGTTGCAGCTGATAGTAGTGCTGGGTTACATGATTTATCTGAACTGGCAACTAACCCTAGCCACCTTTATAGTTGCACCGCTAATGGGCATTTTAATTGGTTGGTTTGGCGAACAGATGCTCAAGTTTTCCCGCCGCAGTCAAAATCAGATATCTAATTTATCTTCTTTGCTGACAGAAGTATTCAGCGGCATTCGTTTGGTGCAAGGTTTTGCGGCAGAAGAATATCAAATTCAGCGCTTTGCCACCGAAGCGGAATCTAATCGCCAAGCTAAGTATGCAACTGAAAAGCTAAAGGCAATTCAGAATCCAGTCGTGGGATTTTTGTATGCTATCAGCGTAATGCTGCTATTTTTATTAGGCGGTTGGCAAATTTCTATTGGTAACCTGACTAGCGCAAAATTTGTCAGCTATATCGCTGGTGTGGGATTGCTAATAGACCCCATCGCCCATATTACTAGCAATTACAACGATTTTAAACAGGGTGAGGCTTCTGTCGATCGCATTTTTGAATTGATGGCAATTCAACCGAAAGTGCTGGAAAACCTAGATGCAGAAGAACTTCCGCAAGTTACTGGGAAAGTAGAATATCGCAATGTTACCTTTGCTTACCCAGGGAACCCCCCCCAACCCCCCCCGTCCACAGGGGGGGCCAAAGGGTCGGAATCCCTTCTGTTGTCGGGGGGAGTTCCGGTACTGCAAAATATGAATTTATTAGTCTCACCCGGAGAAATGATCGCTTTAGTTGGGCCATCCGGTGCGGGAAAAACCACTTTGGCGAATCTACTACCCCGATTTTATGACCCCCAAACCGGGCAGATTTTTATCGACGGCGTTGATATAAAAAATGTGACGTTGCGGAGTTTGCGGCGGCAAATTGGGATTGTTCCCCAGGAAACGATTTTATTTTCTGGCACTATTGCTCAGAATATCGCTTTTGGACAAGCTGACTTTGAGATGGAAGTTGTAGAGGCGGCAGCGAAAATTGCCAACGCTGACCAGTTTATTACCCAATTCTCCCAAGGGTATCAAACTTGGGTGGGAGAAAGGGGTGTAAACTTATCGGGAGGACAGAGACAAAGAATTGCGATCGCACGCGCCGTCCTCCTCAACCCCAGAATCCTCATCCTCGACGAAGCTACTTCTGCATTGGATTCCGAGTCGGAAGCTTTGGTACAGGAGGCGCTGGAACGAATTATGAAAGACCGCACAGTGTTTATTATCGCCCACCGACTCGCCACTGTGCGTCGGGCCGATCGCATTTTGGTATTGGAACAGGGGCAAATTCTCGAATCGGGAACTCACGAGGAACTGTTGCAATTAGGCGATCGCTATGCCCGATTTTACGCCAAACAGTTTGAAACCTAACAACACTACTCCCTTCCCACAGCAAGATTATCTATGCCCAATGCCCCACCAATGTATAGATATTCTTTGGGTGGCAAGGGAGTAGTGTTGTCCAGCTATAATTTTTTCAAATAGCTGAGCAGGTCTGCCATTTCTTCAGGTGTAGGCTGAAACTGTGGCATAGGGGGTGTTTTGCCACTCGTGACTTGATGAATCAGGCTGACCTCGGACTTATGCTTCGAGACACCTTGCAGACTAGGCCCGACTCGACCATCCGCCTTCAAACCGTGACACCCAGCACAGTTCATTTGGAAAATGGCATAACCCTGCACTGAATCGCCGTTCAGCGACAAGACATTCTTGACATAAGGGTTGGACATCTGCCACTGGTGAAAGGCCACCATCACCACCAGGATTGCCAGCACCAATGCTAGAACCATCAAGGTGAGCTGCGCGATCGCGACTTCTAGTTTAGTAGGCTGCTTTTCCACATGGTTGCTTAGCACGGTAAGAAAATACAAGTAAATTTTTATTGATATACATAGCTTAAAATTTCTAGACACTCCATGCAAGGTGCGCGATCGGGCAATATGTTGCCCCTGTAAACCTGCCCAGCCCTAACCTGCTAGACTTAAGCCAGTTTTAGCATCGTACCGGGTTGCTTCGTCCTGGCAGCTATACCTAGTAGTAATATGAAATACAGGCAATAAACGTTAACATTCAAGGAGAACTGACGTGGTAGAACCCCTACTTTCAGGAATCGTACTGGGCTTAGTGCTGGTTACCCTCACTGGGCTGTTTTTCGCAGCATATATGCAGTATAAGCGCGGCAATCAGCTGGGCCTATAGAAGCGCTAACACCAAAGACGGTTAAAAGCGTAAGTCTACTGTTGACTGTTGGCTATTTGCAGTCAACAGTCATTAGTCATTAGTCATTAGTTAGATATTTGGGCGCTGTTGTTTAAATCTTACTAGCGGAAGAGCCGGTTTACCAGATTAAACTCCTATACTAGGGTTATAAGAGTTTCAGATTTTTAAGTTTCTAGCTGTTCAAAGGAGTTTAATATGAGCATTGAAGATCGGGCGAAGGCAGTTGCCAAAAATATTGAAGGCAAAATCCAGGAAGCAGCCAGCGAGGTTACTGGAAACCCCAAAGACAAAGTAGAAGGTCAAGCAAAGCAGGATGAAGCAGCTGCAACTCACGCTGTAGAAGACCTCAAAGATAAAGCCAAAGAAATCATCGACAGAGCTTAGGTTTTGGTTCAAAATTGGTCGTTGTTCACTAGGACACCGATTAAGTAATGCCAGAAACCGGGAATATTCGCTCTCTCGCAACGAAATATCGACCTTGACAACCAAAGAAACCCGGTTTCTCATGCCAATACCTTCGCCAAGCCGAAAAATGGACTTGCGAGAGTAGGTTGGGTTTCGCTTCACAATGGCCCAACCTACAAAGAAATTGCTCATACCAAATCGGGGTTAACTACCCCCTTTTTCTTGAAGCCCGCGCAGGCGGGCTTTGTTTGTGTAGCTGCGACTTTAGTCGTCAGGTAAAAAAGGGGTCAAGGCTTTTTAAACCTGAAATCTGAAATCTGAAATTATCCCCAGGCCATCATTGCTGTTAAGAACGAACTGATTTATCAGTAGTTGTGGAACTGCTCTTACCATTTTTCGCAGGCAAAGGAGTTCGACTGTTCAAGCTGCGGAAATAAAGACTGCCGATGGTAAATAAAAACACCAGATAACCCAATGCTTGCACGATATAAAGCTTGTCGGCGTAGCCGAACAGAGTATGCAGAATAATGCCGGGAAACTTGTCTTGTGGCAGCAATTGGGTAGTATTCCAAACCATCGGCCCCAAAATGCAGGAGGGGTTCTTGGCAAACCTTTCGTAGTAAAAACAAAGAGATTCTGATTCGCGATTCATCTGCGAGAGACTTTTAACAGCAGTGTCAAAATCTGTCATTGTCGAAACAACCAAACCAGCTACAATTAGGAGCAGCAAAACTCCCATTATCTGGAAAAATCGGCGGATGTCAATCTTGACGCCCCATTTAAATAGAAGCACGCCAATACCAGCTGCCATCGTTATACCGCCAAGTGCGCCCAAAGCGGGAATTAATCCTTGTTGAAATTTAGCTACTATGAACAGAACGGTTTCAAAGCCTTCGCGCAAAACGGCGATTAAAATGAGGCTAAAAACGCCCCAACCGGCTGCCGTTTCGTCTTTGAGAGCAGCGGTTACGGCTCCCTCGACTTGACCTTTTAGGCTACGTGCTTGCCGCGTCATCCAGATTAACATCCAGCTGAGCATAGCGATCGCGCCAACCCCAAAAACAGCCTCTAGCAGCGGCTCTATTACAGGAGCATACTGGGTATTCGATGTGCCTAGCCATTGAATTATCGAGCTAAATAGCACACCCACCATCGCACTCGCTATAATCCCAACCCCGATCCCGGCATAAACCCACGGGTTGAGTTTGCTTTGCTTGGCTTTCTTGAGCAAAGCCAGCACAATCCCCACAACTAAAGCGGCTTCAACCCCTTCTCGCAGGGTAATGATAAACGTAGGTAAAGCAGAACTAAAATCCATAGTAACTCACAAATCACTCATTCAAAAGTCACAAATCACTCATTCAATAATCACTCATTCAATAATGACTAATGAACATTAGCTAAAATCGCGTAACATCTTTTTAATTTCGATGTTGTGCATTTCTTCTGTGCCAATCATAGTACGGGTAAATTCTTCCAGATAAATGCTGGCATTCTCAACTGTATCTAGTAAGGCTTTATAAAGATCCACTGCCTTTTTCTCGTGGGATAAACTTTCCTCCAAAATATCTCGCACGGTGTGTTTGTAGGTTTCTTCCATAGGAGCGATCCGCAGGGTAGGATGCCCCTCTAAACCAGTGAGAATCTCTCCCACTTGTTGGGCATGGGTTAATGATTCATTTGCCTGCAACTTGAAAAATTCCACAATCGGAATCCGGTTGGGGCCAGTCACCATCAGCGAATAATGCGTATAACGCACGACGCCTGCAAGTTCAAATTCCATGATGGTATTTAGCAGGTCTACAGTCTTTTTATGGTCAAGTTCTCTCACGATTTTTCTATCCTTATAAAGTGATGAGTTAACAATTAGGAAATGTAACTTTCATCCATCAAGTTTGGGCTTTCATTACCTTGAGCTAGTATAAACTTATCTCGGAACAAAAACCCCTGTACATAGTCTACACCTAATTCGCCAGCTAATTTCAATTGTTTTTCTGTTTCAACTCCTTCAAATATACACAGATTTCCTTTGGATTTTGCAAAGGCAATCAAACCTTGCAGGAGAATTTTGTATGACTCGCTATAATATATTAGTTCAAACCACCTCCTGTCAAATTTAAGGTAATTGGCATATTCCAACAATTCAAAGGAAAATAAGTTATTTATACCTCCGATGTCATCTAAAGCAACTTTTATCCCACATTTACCTAATAAGCGCATGAAGTTTTTAATATTATCAAGATTGCTGACGCTGGTATTTTCAATAATTTCGACTACGAGGTTGACTTGGTTGGAAAAGGTAGATAACCAATATTTTAACTGATAATCTTCTTCGCAAACATGGGGATCTAAGTTTAAAAATAGATTAAAATTGGCAGGTCTGTGGCAGATTTGAAAGTTTTTTATTCGAGATTCTAGTTTAAAAAATAGCCTTTTGTCTTGATGTAGGGAACCAAATACTAAGTCTGGGGCAATGTATTCGCCATCTATTTGGAATCTTGCCAATGCTTCATAAGCATGAATGATATTATTTTTTGGACAAACTATAGGCTGATATTCACAAAAAAATAAGTTTTTATCTAAAATTTTGATAATATTTGCTTTCATCAAATCTTCTTCTAGGTAAATATTATCTATTTTTGAGTTTCCTGACTTGGTTAAGCTCATGATAGTCCCAGCTATTTAAGGTTATTTGCGATCGGGCCGAAAAAAGTGTCAGTAGGAAGCTAGAAGCCAAAACTCAAACGCTCCCTGCTAACATTGGCAACACAAACGTTGTGTTATTTCCCTACCTTTTGGGTATTTTGCTCAATTGTCTTAATCAGCTGAGACACTTGCTCTGGGGTCAGCACTGGGGCATCTGGCGCGGTGGCGGTGGGCCAAGCTTTGCTCAGCTGAGCCATAGTGGTTTCGATCGCTTTGTGAGCTTCTGGATTTTCCTTAGCCACGCTAGAGGCGATCGTTTGATAAAGGGTATTGGCGTAGATGACGAAGCCGCGTGAGTCTTGATACTCAATTGCAGCTGCCACTTTACCATTTGCGATCGCAGCTGTATATTCGGCGTTAGCGGTATCCAGCAACCCATTAATCACCTTCAATACAAATTGAGGAGACTGACGTTGAGTTTCTGGTAGCGACGAGATCGCCCCATCCACCGCCTGCATGGAATTGGCAAACTCCGTACCCACCTTGGCATCCTTCGGCTTGGATTTTACCAAATCTTGGAGACCGGCCAAAGTTGTCTTGAACTCTTTGACTTTGCGTTCGTTGAGCTGATCTTCCACATCGACATAAATCTCTTCCACCGGGTGACCGATGTGAGGTTCAGCCTGCTTTGGCTGTTGCAGATCCAGCAGTTCCTTAGCAACCAACAGATGTCCCTTCATCAAGCCTAATTTGGTCATGTAGTCAACATCTTTGGCTTCACCCGTGAGTACGACATCTTCGATCGTCACCATATCTTTAATCTGGTCAAATTGCTGCTGGTCGATCACCTTTTTAGACACCAGTTCCTCGATGTTGCCGTAGGGACGACTGGATTGAATTTTGTTGGATAGCGCTGGAACGCCTAATTTGGCCTCTAATTTATCTAATTCCGACAAAATTGCCGTATTGATATTGATTTTCGGCTTGCCAGTGCTTGTCATATTGTTACTTCCCATCTCCGTAGCGGCTACAGGGCTGGAAGTTGCGGCTGGGGTTGACGTACTCTCTGTATTTTGAGTACCGCCACAGGAGGTGAGGGCAACTAGGCTGGCGATCGAAACGGCAAGTGACAAAGAACGAAAAGTAAACATTATCTTAATTCTGGGAGTTGGGGGTAGATGGGGAGTCCGGGTTAGGGGTTGGTAGGCAAGAGAATTTTCATTGTATAGCTAGTGAGAAAGATTAGCAATACAGTTGAAAATCTTTCTTATTTGTGCTGGGTTGCACCGCTTCCCAGATGTAGAGTCAATTCATGAATTGACTCTACATCTGTAGTGGATGAGGGGATAAAATGCGTAAGTCCTATAAAAGCTAAATCACCAGTACATTTCTTGCACTACTCTCAATAAGAGGCTCCGCCTCCCGATTTAGAAAGTAAAGGTAGTGCGAACGGTTCCTACGTAGATGGTGTCGTTGCTGTCATTGTGTTCTGGATTGGTAATTACAATTACGCCGGGAGTGACGGAGATATTGTTACTGACTTTGCAATAATTTTCCTCACTAAGCGGGCGTAAACTTGGCCAAGTCGTAGATACCCAGCCCCTTTTCCAACTTTTCCACCTCTGCTACCACCCGCTCTGAAAATCAGAATGTTTTTTGCTATTGAGAGATTTCTGTCAGCTAATCACTTCAAACTGACCCATGCAACCTGCTTGGGCTAGAGCATCTTGATGGGGATGGAACATATATTTCCCCGGATAACGGAAGGCAAACTCTAGAATGTGACGTTCAGCTACGCCCATCGTAATCACGTCAGCCTTCTCGCTAGGAGTTAAGGTCATCCCCGTGCGAAAGACATCAAAGAAGTTGGCGTGCAGATGAAAGGTTACAGCAGCTTCCAACTCAATCATGTTCAGGACGTACAAGCGAATTAGTTGGTCTTTGTAAATGGGGATGGGATGGTGCATATAGTAATGCGGCAACCCATTAAAGGCATAGAGTTCGTTGCGGTTGTCGTCATTTATGTCATAGCCAGCCATGATCAGCACCATTTCATCAGCTGGGGGACGCCCACCCGGTGGATCGATGATGAACATCCCGTACAGCCCTTTGCCGATGTGACGAGTTACGGGCTCAACGTGGCAGTGGTATAGATGGACGCCATAAGGTTCGGCGTCAAACTCATAAATCGTGGCGCTGCCATTTGCTATTGGTTTTACGCCATCCATCTCAGAAGGGTGGACGCCATGAAAATGCAGCGAGTGGGAATGTCCGCCTTTGTTGTGGAAAAGGACTCGGACGCGATCGCCCTCACGCGCCCGCAGAGTAGGCCCAGGTACGCGCCCGTTCACATTCCAGGTATTAAAAGTGACAGCACTATTCAGCTGAAGTGTGGAAGTACTGGCAACCATCCGAAATTCTCGAATAGTGCGTCCGTTCTCTCTCTTGACGATGCCATAGTCAAAATCCCGCAGCATCGCCATTGGGTTAATACTATTGCCAAAGTTGGGTGTATCGCTGGGTATTGGCGGCACTCTTACCTGTGATGTTCGTTTTGGCATCAAAGTTTGGAGTGCTATTCCAGCACCGGCTATCCCAATACCGCCTGCCAATCCCAGCTGCAAAACTTGTCGTCTGCTCCAAGGTTTTCCTTTCTCTGGCACGAAGTGATGACCCATCTAATTCTCAATAGCTACCAGTTCATTATTGCAAATCTTTCTAAAAAGCCTGTTACCTGCTCCTCCAGCCGTGCCAAGGGCTGACCTCAAGTATTCCTCGATGGGTAAAGACGACCTTAAATTGACCGAGAGTTTGGCGGGTACTGACTTTCGCTTGATTGACAGAAAACTCGACCAACGAAGGCAGGGGAGTTTCTTGCACGGAATCCAAGGCCGGTTTAACCAGGGCTTCGTAGCTGGAGATCGCACCATCTTCAGTCACCGTAACGCGGTAGGCTAAAGCCTGCTTAAATCGACGGCCCGATCGCCAAACTTTAGCGATTTTATCGTATACTTTTTGGTTCAATTCCTTTATTTGAACCTCATCACTAATTTCTGCTATTGGGCTGCTGGGAGTAACCGCCATCTGCTCTGTTTGGACGGTTTTGTCTGTACTTCCGCTAATAAAAGGTTGTGCCGTCAGATTATTAGCAACAGTTTGACTTGCATCTACCATTGCTGAAGGCTGCACAGTTTTCTCTGCACTGCCAACAGGAGGCGCAACAGCTACTGATTCGGCAGAAGGCTGTGCCAGCTTACCTTCCTGGGTTAAAGATTTGACGTGAAAACCGGCAAACTTTTGGTTCTGACTAACTCGCAAGAAAGCGAGCGGATAAGTGACTGCGATCGCAATAAACACGCCAATGAAACCAAAAACATATTTGTGCATTTCCCTAGCTGGAATATGCTTAATTTGTTCGGGCATAGTTAAATTTTCACTCCTTACATCAACGGCAAATATGGAAACAGGGGATGCCAGCTCATAGCAGTGGCAGCAATAAACAAGGCAAAGAACCAGAAAAACATCGTTTTAGCTTTGATATTCTTCTTCTTCCAGAGAAAGTATAGTATAGGCCAACTGACAAGCCAGCCTACTAGCAACATCGTTTCTTTGCCGGTGTAACTTCCAATGTTTCCCCATAATTCACTCTTGTTGTGACTTCCCGGTATCCAGCTGCCAATTGCCCAAACAATTTTTTCTCGCGCTTTAGATGTATCTGATAAGTGATGAGTAAACATCATCGTAAAACAGCCGATACCGGCACTAATTAGGGCTGCCGCAGCAGGCCCGGAGACGGTAAGCGGTTTTTGAGAACCTTCAGCCAAGCCATTTGGGAATTTTTTTAATTGCGCCCAAATTCTGCCGTATATAGGTTCGTTTTCCTTCTGAGGTTGGCGGGAGAGTTGTCTAGTCATTCAAGCACCCAATCACCTAATTTAAATTACAAAGCGTGGATTTTTGCAATCCCAAGCCCGGTCACTAAACCACCCATTGCAAAAAACATCATTGCCATCAAACCTACACAGGTGGCTGATAAAACGTGGCGGTTTTGTTTCTCCAGAATTGAGTCGCCGTAATGCCACAGAATCCAGGTGCAAGCTACTCCTAATGGCAATGTAAACAGCACGGTGAATTCGTGGTATTCCATCAGCACGTACTGTGCTAAAGGCGAGTTTTCTTTCAGCCAAGCGCGGGCTCCGCCTAAGTCTATGCCAGCGCGGTATCGCATATAAGCCAAATTGCCGGTGGCTATTCCTAAAAACGCTATAAAAGTTGACCAAAATGTCAGAGTACGCATTTGGGGCAAAATTTTAGTCACGCCCCTCAATAGGGGAAAAGCCAAATGTCCCGTGTAAACTGCAACCACTGTTGCTAACAAGGCACCAAAGCCGTGAATTGTGCCTAACCATCGCTGCCACGGACTGGGATGCAATAAGTTAACAAATGGCAAAAATAGAAACATAAGCGCAGATAGAATGCTGAGGCCATAAACACTGACCTTAGCTATATCTAGCTGTTTGGGAAATTCAGGTGAAATTGATTCGTTCTGTGTCTGTAACACTATGGAAAATCTCTCCTTGGTGTAATTTATACGAACTCCAAATTGCCAGACTAACTTTGTCAGCTAAAGCTTACTGCAATTTATTTGCAATAAAAATCATATAGCTATTGACTTTATCGTCAATATGCTTTTAATATTTCTTAATAAACTTTTGAATTTCTTAACAATATGACCAAAAATTATTTTTATTAACTATAATGACAATTTCGTGGTATAGTTATGCGTCAATTCTGTTTTTGCCTAAACAAGAACAAGTATTCTTTCCCGTTTTTGAAGAAATCCCGTTGCAATACTCGGTTCGAGATGTAATCTTGCCATCGTTCGAGTTCATCTATGCAAAAGCGATCGCACCCTTCAATAGACCTCTCCAAAAAACATTGTAGAGACGTTTCATGAAACGTCTCTACAATGGTTCTAGGCAACGCACCTTTAATTTCTGGAGAGGTCTAATAGACCTCTCCAAAAACCAGGGTTGCAATCTTGATATACAAGGCTTCCAGAACTGACGGGGTGCTTTGACGTTCTCACTGGTTCGCGACTGGATGATCGAGAACGTCTAAACAAGTTTGTCATCTGACCTATCAGGTGACATTAAGAAATATTTAGTTTCGTATCAATCTAAAGAGCTATTCTCTAGGATAGAGGGTGTCACTCATCCTCCAGTAGCTTTTAATTGGTGCGTGCAAAATATGGATTCTTTCTCTGATAAACTCATCCATTTTGTAGTAGGGCTAGCCGTTGGAGCCGGTTATTGGTGGCTGTTAGAACGCTACGCCAAAGAAGGGGTGAAGAGGATTAACCCCATTTGGTTTTTGGTAATGCTGATCTGGGGAGCAAGTGGGTTATTCTTCTTCCGCAAACTGCATATCCCCGTCTTATCCGACCAGTTTTTCTACATGGCAGTTCCAGACTGGGATATTCCGCTCTACAACTGGACGAGGTTCAGATTTTTAATCCACCGCAGTTGGCTATTTCATTCTACTTTGTTTCCTCTAGGTTTGCTCATCCTTAGCTGGTGGGGTATGAAGCGCGATCGATCTTATTCTGACAGCAGTAACCAGTGGTGGCGGTGGTTAAGAGATGCTGCAATTGGTCTATCTGTCGGGATGTCCGCACACCTAATTTGGGATGCTTTGCTATCCTCTACGAAACGCGGATTTACGATCTTTGGCTGGAATTATTCTGATTCTATAACTTGGTTGGTATTAAATCAAATTCTGGGACTTGGTATTCCCTTTTTAATAATTTGGGCGCTGGACAATTCATTGACTGAAGAGTAGTTAGAGTTAAAAATTATGTTATTCACAACTTCTACTTTATTAGTGTTTTTTTTAATCACATTCTGTACCTATTTGTCAACGGACTAAATTCTGCTTTGTAATGCTCTCTGAATTTGCTAATGGCTAATGGCTAATTCTTCATGGAAATTAGTCATTAGCAACTTTCTTCGGGTCGGAATCCTAATTGTCGCTCTATTTCAGGTTCTGCACCATTTTCAAGCCAAAGAAGGGCTTGCTCTTCTGGTCTCGCTGGGTTGACCCATACAATATCTTTGAGTTCGTTAACCTGTTCTGCTGCTTTGGCAAAAAATTTCCTAACTCTGTCATCAAGAGAAATTACAATTTTATCTGTTGCCAGTGCTGCTTCAATTAATAATAGATCTTTAATCATTGCCGAGCGCTGATTGTCGAACTCGGTAAAATCTTCAACTTGGCTCCACAATTCATCATCCACCACAATCTCAGAGAGATATTCCAGCTTTTTCTTTGCCACCATTGAGGAACGCCATCGACTGGCAAAAATTGATTGATGCTTATTCCACTCCTCTTTAATATCTGGTGTCATAACGATTCGGTGACAGATATTCCGTACAGCTTTGAGAAAATCGCGGCAGTTTTGAGATTTTGGATCTTTTGCATCTTCGCTACCAGCAGCACGCGCTACAGAGGCATAAATCACAAGGCGTTTGGAAACCTTAGCTGACATATTAACGTCTCGCTAGACGGGACTCAGCTGCATCAAGATAGCGGCTTTCTTCTTCAAGAGCAATATCAGAAAAATCTTCAGGCCATTCTCCAAAAGCTCCTGCATCATCTAGATTGGCACTACTTACTTCTGTAACACCATCATCGCGCCGTTTGAACCAGTGAAGTTTGACGTTTTTTGGTGGAATTTTACCTTCAGCAACTAATGATTGAATACGCCTGAGTAGCAAATCGCTATGTGTTTCTACAACTACTCGCACACCTCGATTTGCAGCATCGGCTAATACCTCTGCCAAAGTAGCTTGAGCGCGAGGATGTAGGTGAATTTCTGGCTGTTCGAGATAAACTAATTGTCCCGGTTCTGCTACGAGTAGAGCAACTAGAACTGGTAAAGTTTGTGACACACCAAAGCCAACATCAGCAAGACTTACCATATCACTTGCTTCACCACTACGAGGCAAACGTCCTACACGCAACTCAAACTGTACATCATTAAGCTGTTTTGCATCAACTTTCCAAGTTAGTCCAAGTTTTTTAAGATCTGTTTCTAATTGTCTAAGTCTATTATCTTCTGTATTCTGCCAATGATTGATTACGCTGGCAACGTAATTCTCAAAAGTGCCAGTAAATTCGTGACCAACGGCTGTGGTATTGTAAGTTCGTTCGGGATTTCCTCTTAAACCTGGAACGTGGATGATGTGGCGAATGTGTTTTTGGAAATCACTAGAAATAGCAGAGTAAATAAAGGAACCTCCTAGCAATGTAAAGTCCAAAAAACCTCTGGCACTAACCACGCTTGTATTAAGCGGAGCTTCATCTGCATAAAACACCAAATCGTCGTAATTAGTAGATATTGATTCGGGAAGTATTTTTGACACTTCTTGATGAGTCATTCCCGGTGAAATAGTAATTGGCTCATTAGCAATGTGATATGTCGATCGAACGACTTGAATACCCTGTTTTGGCTGCTTAGCAAACGTGCTGATTAAAGGATTATCATCTATGTCAATTTTAATAGTAAAGTTATCAGTATCGGTTTTTCCAGACAATTTAGACAAAAGCTGATCTACTGAAGTAAATTTAACATTAGGGCCATTGAGTAAAAGAGCGCCAGGGTCATAAGTTGCTTCTAGAGTCTGCTTTAGTAGCAGTAATGGCTGCATGATGCTGGACTTACCCGAACTGTTAGCACCTGCAAGAATTGTGAGGGGACGCACCTCAATGCTGCATTTTTCGTAAAGAGACTTATAGCCACGCACTGAAATGCCATCAATTCCGCGTCCAAAAAGAGAGAAAGTGGATTCACTCATAATGCTGTGTTTGCGTTTGGGCTGCTCTATACTATAGTACGATCGAATCCCAATCTACTGGTAAACTAGGTGAATGACGATGCCTACGGCTCGGAACTATGTCCTACGCAATCGATTTCGGAACTAGCAACACGGTAATCACGCGCTGGAACCCAGTCACCCAGAAGCCAGAAACCTTAAGCTTACCGGGTGTGTCGGTGACGCTTGGGCAAAATCCCCCCCTGATTCCCAGTCTGCTTTATGTTGAGGATGCCTCCTCCGGTAAGGTGGTAGTTGGACAGGCGGTGCTAGAGAGGGGTCTTGACCTCAAATCCGACCCCCGATTTTTCCGCAGTTTCAAACGCGGTATTGGCGCTCCAATCCAAGGATTTCTTCCCGAACTGGATGGAAAGATAGTTACTTTTGAGCAGGTTGGACAATGGTTCTTGTCTAATCTGATTGAAAAACTGCAAGCTACTTTGCCAGATGTCGGACAATCTTTAATATTGACTGTGCCGGTAGATAGTTTTGAAGCTTATCGCCACTGGTTAGGTCAAGTTTGCCAATCCCTGTCCGTTGAACAGGTGCGAATGCTGGATGAGCCTACAGCAGCGGCTTTGGGCTATGGTATGGGCGATCGGCAAGTTATCCTAGTAATAGATTTTGGCGGCGGTACGCTGGATCTTTCCCTGGTGCGGCTGGATAGTTCAGCCAGCAAAAAACCTCTGGGTTTTATTCTCAAATGGGGTGAGAAATCTCTCGCTGAGTCTTCAAGCCAAAAGATAAAAACAGCCCGCGTACTGGCAAAAGCTGGACAAAATTTGGGCGGTTCGGATATTGATAATTGGCTAATCGATTATTTCGCAAAAACTCAAGGTTTGGCATCAACAGCGCTGACAACTCGCTTGGCAGAACGGTTAAAAATTAAGCTTTCTTTGCAAAAACAGGCGAATGAAGTTTATTTTAATGATGAAACTTTTGAAAGCTATGAGCTAGAATTAGACCGCGATCGCTTTGAAACTATTCTCAAAGAACATCAGTTTTTTGAACGACTGGATGAGTCAATAAATCAAGTGCTACAGCAAGCACGACGCCAAGGTTTAGAAGTTGCCGATATTGATGCTGTTTTGTTAGTTGGCGGTACGGTGCAAATCCCATCTGTGCAAACTTGGGTGCAGCAATACTTCGAGGCGACAAAAATTCGTTGCGATCGACCTTTTGAAGCGATCGCACAAGGTGCTATCCAGCTAACCCAAGGTTTTGAACTCAAAGACTTTCTCTACCACAGTTACGGCATCCGCTACTGGGATAGACGCCACAACCAACACAACTGGCATCCTTTAATTAAAGCTGGACAGCCTTACCCCATGAGCGATCCGGTAGAATTATTGCTGGGTGCCTCAGTGGAAAACCAACCCAGCATTGAATTAATAGTTGGGGAATTGGGTGCTGAAACTGGCGGCGGTACAGAAGTTTATTTTGATGGCGATCGCCTCATTACTCGCAATCTTACCAGCTCTCAGACTCAAGTACAACCTCTAAATGACCGGGAAGGTGCCCGCACGATCGCGCAATTGACACCGCCTGGGTATCCGGGGAGCGATCGTATCAAAGTGCTTTTTCAGGTAGATGACCAACGCTTTCTGCGGATGACCGTTGAAGACCAGCTTACCAACCAAAGGCTGTTGGACGATCGGCCCGTAGTTCAGCTCAGCTAGAACACCGATTCAGTAATGGTAGGGGCGTTCGCGTAGCGAACGCCCCTACAAATTAAAAACGCACCACCAAGTATTACTGAATCGGTGTTCTAGCCCCTAGATTAACGGACTACCACTTTTGTACCCGTGCCAGCCCAGCTAAAGAGCCTCCGAGCTTGTCCTACCGGCAGATTGACGCACCCGTGGCTGACTGGTGTGCCAAAGCGGTTATGCCAGTAAGCACCATGAATGGCATAGCCCCCAGAGTAAAACATTGTATAGGGGACATTTGGAGCTACATATCCCGGCCCACGCATTGTCTTGGCGCGGTACTTGGATTTAATAGTAAAGGTTCCCCGGCGAGTTGGAGTGCCACGCTTGCCGCTGGAAATGGCGGTGGAATAAACCACTTTGCCATTTTCCCAGGCAACTAACCGTTGCTTTGCCAGGTTAACTTCAATCCAGCGTCCTTTAGCACGGGCGACTTTATTGCGTTTCGAGCCCGATTTAGCGACTGTCTTAGTAATTTTATTTTGCTGTAGCTGCGCCTGCCTTGCTGACCTTGATGCCGCTTCAGACGGCATTGACCCGGAAAATAAAGTCACCAGTATTAGCGCCATACCTGCCCAGAAACTTCCTGAGCGACGTAACCAACCAGAGCGAATGATGGTTTCCATAGTTCACTACCTCCTGGGTCTAGATTACTCTATTTCCACTCCTTTCCCGCTCTCAAGAATATCTATAAGGCCGCAGAGGGGCTCCAGGGGCAGAGGGGCAGGGGGGCAGAGGGGCAGAGGGGCAGAGGGGCAGGGGGGCAGAGGGGCAGAGGAGCAGAGGAGCAGAGGAGCAGAGGGGCAGAGGGGCAGAGGGGAAAAAGAATGATATACTCAGCACGGTCTGTGACCGAGCTTTTTTATGCCTGTAGGGGCTTTCGCATTCCGTCAAAGATCTTTGGGTTCAACCAACAAATTATTCACGGAATGCTTCGCCCATTTATGCCCGTGCGAAGTATAAATAATCTTCTGACTTTTGACTTTTGACTTTCCCTGTTATTCGTGGACAATCACTGGCGTACCGACGTTAGACCATTTGAACAGCCATTCAGCGTGATCGAGCGCTACATTGATGCAGCCGTGACTCACCGGAGTGCCAAACCGCTTATGCCAGTAAGCACCGTGAATAGCATAGCCCCCAGAATAGTACATGGTGTGAGGCACGTTGGTAACATCATAACCCTGCCCAGTCATTCGGGCTGATAGGTATTTAATTTGAACTGCAAAGGTGCCGACGCGGGTAGGGGTTGATTGTTTGCCAGTGGAAACAAGAACGGCACGAACGGGACTTGTACCCTCCCAGGCAATCAGCTTTTGGTTGGATAGGTCAACTTCAATCCAGCGTTGCTGGGTTTCTTGCAGATCCAAGATTTTGTTAGCGATTTTATCTTTTAGTGCAATTGTGGTCAGAGTGGGTATTGGCCTACGTTTTTCTACAGTTGTGGTCAGAGTGGATATTGACCTGCCTCTTTGTGTAGTAGTCCTCTGAGTGAATATTGGCCTACGTTTTTGTAGAGTAGTCCTCTGAGCGGTTATTGACCTGCCTCTTTGTAAAGTTGTTCTGGGAGTGGGTATTGACCTGTCTCTTTGTGTAGTAGTCCTCTGAGTGGGTATTGACCTACGTTTTTGTGCGGTTGTTCTGGGAGTGGATATTGACCTGTCTCTTTGTGTAGTAGTCCTCTGAGTGGGTATTGACCTGGCAGAGAATGCAGTTAGAGTTAGTGCAACACCAACCAGTAAAGCTCCAGAACAACGCAACCAGAAAGAAGAAATGATTTTTTTCATCTTGAACTCCTCCTCACACCGGAAAATTTGAATTTTACTGCTTCAGTTCGCTAGCCTCTAGCAGCAACAAGCGCGGGTTTTTTCTGTATGGTATATCAATTAATCGGGTTAGTGGCTAGCTGTTGGATCAGGTTTCGCGCCTGTTGTTCTAGAGCTTCCCAATTTTTGGCTGCGATTAGCTTTTGGGGAAATAGGTCGCCTGCAAGTCCCACTGCGATCGCACCTGCGAGCAAAAATTCTCTCGCATTTTCCAGCGTCACCCCACCAGTGGGTATTAGCGGGATATGTCCCAGCGGCCCTTGTAAACTGCGGATGTAGCGCGATCCTCCCACTGCTTGGATGGGAAACACTTTGACACAGCTGGCTCCTGCTTGATGTGCTGTTACAATTTCTGTTGGAGAGAGCGCCCCTGGTATTATAGGCACACCGGCATCCACCGCCGCCCGAATTAGGGTTGGGTCAACGTGGGGGGTGAAGAGGAATTGGGCACCTGATGCGATCGCCTGCTGCATCTGCTCTAAGTTCAGCAGAGTGCCGCTACCAATAGTACACCCTGGTAATTCGGATCGCAAAAGAGCGATCAGCTCTGGTGCGCGATCGCTATTCCAGGTAATCTCAATCAAGCCCATCCCTCCAGCTGCCACCGCCCTTGCCATCTGGCGACCTAGTTCTAGCTGGGGGGCGCGGATGACAGCGATCGATCGCTGCTGTTGCAACAGCTTTAGCCAACACTGATTAAACATTCTCCACATCTACTATTAGGCATATTTTATATTGTAAATCCTCCAGACTAGCAGTTTTAATTCACAATTTGATTATCTTCAACAATTAACTCCTTAAATTAAGCTTATCAGTTTTCTAGGTCTTTTTATCTAATACATTTGGTGCAGATAATTGCGGAAGTTTATTGACATAAGAGTCAATCATTCTCAAGCAAGATGGATAGATGAAAGTTAAAATGTTATTTTTATCATATAATTTAAGTAAAAGGCTATGGCAATTTTCAAACTCGAAGAGTTTTATCCCGATTACCGTAAAAAACTTTTTGGTGGCGATGACATCACAAATCTTGATGTCTATGCCAGTAGAACTGATAAGAAAATTAGCCCCAAACAAGATGCTCTTGTCGATGAGAAGGGGCTTTCAATTATTTGGTTATCTATATAGGCTTTGGGGATTTATACCAAATCCGGGTTATTTACCCCCTTTATAGTGTGAAGTGTAGGGGTGAAGCATTGCGGCAATAAGTGTATTCCCAAGAGCCAAAGCCTTTCTACCGCAATGCTTCACCCAACTTATGGATAACGGGGGTTTTTATCCCGGATTTGGTATAAGACAAAAAAGTATTACTTCCCATAAATATTTGCATTTTTGATTATAATGAGCAACGACTTTATGTCGATAACATTAGAAAAAGAAGATGAAAATATTTACCATATTTTTACAGTGCCAAGCAGGTTGATGAAGAATACGAAGAGCAAGTAAAGCTACTTTATAAGATACCTATTGGTAGCCATACGCTCACATAGATGAATCAAAAAAAATCCCATTAGCAAGGTGAAACAACTAAAAATAGGCGTTTTTATGCCTAATGACATAGTACATATGTAAACAATTTTAGGTGGTGTATCATTCTATAGAAAGATGCAGATAAACACCCAATGATTATAGGATTTATGTGTAGATAAGGAGATAAGCATACAATGACTCTTGTAAAAATAAAAGATTTTTATCCCAATTACCGTGACGAACTTTTTGATGGCGATGATATCAAGGGTGCTGATGTCTATGCCGATGGAACCGACGATAAGATTGGCACCGTGACAGATGTTCTGGTTGATGACAATAGCGGTCGCTTTCGCTATTTCGTCATCGATTCAGGCTTTTGGGTTTTCGGTAAAAAAGTTTTGCTACCAGTTGGTCGTTCCCGGATCGACGAGGACGAGGAACGCATATATGCGGCGGGGCTGACAAAAGAGCAGGTGGAAAACTTACCTGCGTTCGACGACCTCGACCGGATTGATTACGATTACGAAGATGAAGTCAGAGGGGTTTATCGTCCTCAAGTTGCCAAGGAGCCAGATGATGTAACTTACGATCGCGATAGCTACAACTACGAACAAGAACCAACTTTGTACGGCATCAACGAGCGGGATCATCAGACTCTCCGACTGTACGAAGAACGTCTAGTTGCCAACAAAACTCGCTCCAAAACTGGTGAAGTAGCAGTTGGCAAGCGCGTTGAAACCGAAACTGCACGGGTTTCAGTTCCGATCGAAAAAGAGCGAGTCGTCGTTGAGCGGACTACGCCAGCAGACGCAGGAAGAGCAGTGACTCCCGGTGAGGCTGATTTCCGCGAAGGGGAAATCGCTCGCGTGGAAATCTACGAAGAAACTCCTGACATTCGCAAAGAAGCCTTTGTGCGGGAGGAAGTTACCATCCGCAAGGAAGTCGATCGCGAAACCGTGGATGCCGAAGAAACGCTGCGTCGCGAAGAGTTAGATCTAAACACCCAGGGTACTTCGGTTGTGGATCGACCCCGCAATATCTAGCTTCTCCAGAACTTACGCACTAGCCCCCTAACCCCCCAAATCTGGGGGGGACAAGACTTTTTCTCCCCACTTTCCTCACATGACTATGGCTGAATGGTACTAAGATAAGCTGGATCTAGATCCCCGACAACTTCTGCGAAGTCGGGGATCTGGGCAGCAAATTTTGCTTAACTTGTGCCATTCGACTATGGCTATAAATACTTACGCTGATTTCACTTCACAAGCCTTAATATAATTTAATATTAATTTTTGCAATACCATATAAAAGACGCACTTTCAAAGTTAATACATATCTTTTCATATAAACAAAATACTTAAGTGTTCTACACCCTTTGGTCAATCTGCAAAGCTAGTAATTCAGTCTATAGAAAGATGAAAAATTAACAGCCATTTTTTATTGTTAATAGTATCAAATTAAAAAACCGAGGTAAATAAGCATGGCTCTAATGAAACTCGAAGAATACGATCCAAATTACCGCGAGACTTTTGAGGATGATGACATCAAGGGGTTTGGTGTTTATACAGAAGCCGATGAAAAAATTGGCACTGTAACCGATGTTTTAGTGGATGATAACGGTCATTTCCGTTATTTGGTCGTCGATTTAGGTTTTTGGATTTTTGGCAAGAAAGTTTTACTACCTGTTGGGCTGTCTCGGATCGAGTATGAAGCCGATCGCGTATATGCCACCAATATGACTAAGGAGCAAGCGGAGAACTTACCTGAGTACAGCGATCGCATTGTACCCGATTACGATTACGAAGAACGAGTGAGAAACGTATATCGCACCCCCGCTATGGGAGCATCACTTTATCCTGAAACTGATGCGATGCTACCTGTAGTAACCGCCGCACCTGTTGACGCCGATTATGCGATTTCCTCGCCAGCAGCGATCGGCGATCGAGCTAACTACACAACTTTCGATCGCGATAGCTACAACTACGAGCGAGAACCCTACCTGTACGGGTTGAACGAACAAAATCACCAAACATTCAAGCTGTACGAAGAACGGCTGATTGCAAACAAAACTCGCGCCAAAACTGGTGAAGTAGCAGTTGGCAAGCGCGTTGAAACCGAAACTGCACGGGTTTCTGTTGCGATCGAAAAAGAGCGAATCGTCGTTGAGCGCACTACCCCAGCAGATGCCGGAACAGCAGTTGCTCCTGGCGTGGCTAACTTCCGGGAAGGGGAAGTAGCGCGAATCGAAGTTTACGAAGAAACTCCCGACATTCGCAAAGAAGCCTTTGTGCGCGAGGAAGTTGTAGTCAAGAAAGTAATAGATCGGGAAACAGTTGACGCCGAGGAAACGATTCGTCGCGAAGAGTTAGATATCGACAGCGATGTAAATTCGATGAAAAATAGAACATCTGACGATCGCTTCTAAAACCGGGCTCTCCCGTACAAGCGTGCGATCGGGAAACTCGATCGATTTGCTGAAATCCTTGCGGTATAAAACATTGCTCATGCTCTATGCCCAAAAAATCGAGTTTTCCACAAGCTTGTACGGGACAGGCGGATTGCTCTTCCGAAGCGTTACTCCCTTCGGGCTACAAGATTATGTAGGGGCGAAGCATGACCGCTAGGACTTACGCTTTTCTCCCCCCTAGCCCCCCAAATCTGGGGGGAATGAGGAGGGGGGCTCCCAGATTTGGGGGGGCGGGGAGGGCAAGCTTAATCATTCGCTAGAAAGATGGAACCATCACCTAGATTTTTAACATTTTTGGTAATACCAATTGAGGAGAAAACAAGATGCCCCTTATAAAACTTGAAGATTATTATCCAAATTACCGTGAAACTTTTTCTGGCGACGATATTAAAAAACTCGACCTCTACACAGAAGGAGGCGATAAAGTAGGCAGCGTTCACGATGTATTAGTAGATAATAACGGTCGGTTCCGCTATCTGGTAATTGACACAGGTACTTGGGCTTTTGGCAAGAAAATTTTACTTCCAGTTGGTCTTTCTCGCATCGACTACGAGCAGCATCGCGTCTTTGTCGATGGTTTGAATAAAGAGCAAGTTCAAAATTTACCCGCATACAACGAAAATCAAGCCGTTGACTACGATTATGAAGAGCAGTTGAGGGGAGTTTATCGTCCGCTGGCTTCTACCGCAACTGCTGATACCGGAGAGTCTATTCTTGCAGCCCAAAGTTATAATCGCGATACCTACAACTACGATCGAGAACCGTACTTGTACGACATAAATGAGGGTGAAGGTCAAACATTACGGCTGTACGAAGAACGGCTGATTGCCAACAAGGAACGCCACAAGGTAGGTGAAGTGGCGGTTAGTAAGCGCGTGGAAACAGAAACGGCACGAGTTTCTGTTTCAGTCGAAAAAGAGCGCATTGTCATTGAGCGAAACACCCCCGCAGATGCAAGAGCGATAATTCCCAACGATGCCGACTTCCAGGCAGGGGAAGTGGCGCGTATGGAAGTTTACGAAGAAAGCGCTAACATTCAAAAACAAGCTTTTGTACGTGAAGAAGTAAGTTTCCGAAAAGAAGTCGAACACCATACAGTTGATGCCGAAGAAACTGTTCGTCGCGAAGAGCTAGATATTAACACTGAAGGTAATCCAGTTGTAGATAATCCTAATCGTATATAGCTAGTCCTGTCAGAGCGGGTTTGCCAACAGAATTCTTCAGCTAGCTGAATGTCTTCAGCATTTCAAAATAGTACAGGCAAAGCGACACAAAAGCTTTGCCTGTGCTTGAAAAGATTCAATCCCACTTTTCCATTAATACACTTTCCAAAATAGCCAAAGATATGAACACCGAAACATCTGTAAAAAAGGTTGAAACTGCCAATAAAAATCTTCGGATAAAGGTGTTGCTGGATAAGCTAAGAAATAAGCTAAAAAACTTTTATGTGTTGGACAGTGCAGGCCGTTTTCTGGGCAGAGTAAAGGATGTACATCTTGATAAGTCACGTCAGCTAAACTTAGTTATATCTGATGCTGATACCCAGCGAAATTCACGACCGTTTTTATTAAGAAGCAGCCACATTCAGCAAGTGAATTATCAAAGCCAATCACTTTTAGTGGATATTAGTATGACTGAAATACAGCCGATGCCTGAACACACAAGCTCACAGACTTCGGGAATGCAGTCTTCACAAAGGTCAGTCGAAGCGGTTCAGGCAAAGGATACTCTATCGCCTGTGATAGGTAACGTTAACGTTAGTCCGGCACCAACTCATTACGCTAGCTCTTATGCAGACCAGATGTCTTCCACAGAGGAGTTGCAGGATCATCTAGAATTACCTGAAAATGATGATTCCTCAGAAGATGCTGACGCACCAGATATTGTGGAAGAAGAGGTTATTCGGTTACTGGAAGAACGACTGGTCGTTAACCTTAACAAACGAAAGGTAGGCGAAGTAGTTGTTCGCAAACAAATCGAAACTCGGATGGTACAGGTGCCAGTCCAGTATGAAGTACTGATTGTTGAACAAGTCAGTCCAGAAGTAAAAATATTAGCAGAAATTGATTTAGGACAAGGAGAAATTCCTGCTATTGAAGCGACTGAAATTGTTAAACCGGACATTCAGCCAAATGTCAGCGGTGAATTTACTTCTCTTAAAACTGCGAGCTTGCTTTTAGATGCCATTGCTAAGCAGAAACCTCACGGGTGCAAGCTAGTGCGTGTTGAAGTTGTGCTTGAAGATACCCAACATCAGAAAACTTATCAGGAGTGGTTCGATCGCTGTTCTGAAACCTGATAAACTGTGGCGCATCTAAATTGTACAGGACTTACGCACTAACCAAGGTTTTGCCCCCCCGACCCTCCAAATCTCAGCAGGGCTAGGGGGGAGAAAAGCGTAAGTCATATTGTACTTTTGGGAGGCTGAAAACCTTACCGTGCGGTCAAGAGCTTGAAAAATTTAGATGCGTCTTAGCGATTGTGCATCGCCAAAACCTATTGTAGGGGGACCGGGACTTACCATGATTGTTGGCGCTTTTACCCCTAGATGTAGGGGCAATTCATGCCCCTAGATGTAGTAGGTGCCAAATCGAATGCGTAAGTACTAGGGATATCAAGCCGCACAACATCGTGCGCTGGCACAGGCGCAATTGGTGTAGATTAATACTGGGACTATAAGGATAAGGGAAGTGATACCAAATCCGGGATAAAAACCCCCGTTATCCATAAGTTGGGTGAAGCATTGCGGTAGAAAGGCTTTGGCTCTTGGGAATACACTTATTGCCGCAATGCTTCACCCCTACACTTCACACTATAAAGGGGGTAAATAACCCGGATTTGGTATGAGCGACATTTTTATGGTCTGCAGAGGCGGCAGGAGCGATCGCGCAAACTGCTATCTCTAGGCGAAAAAAATAAAAGCAAATAAAAAAAGACATATTTAGAGAGTTTAGGGGCTTTCTTGGGCATTCTAAAGCAAAAGGCTCAAGGCAGCCGCTGGCAATTCATGCTATAACTTTTCTGTTGACAAATCCTTATCTAAGGTGTAGTATCTGCCTTTTATTGCTTGAGTTATGATAAAATTTTTAGGCCCTGAGTTCGCCTCTTTACAAGAATGCGCCCTAGATTTAACCGCTGAAGTGCAGATTTTCGCACTCGGAGTAAAGGCGGCTTAACTCGAACCGCATCCTGCCAATACCCAGCTGATTTTGCAACGCCTAAAGGAGATTGACCGTAGCCATGTATACGCCTAACCCCCGTCCTCCCCAAGTTAGAACCGCCACCAGTAATTCCAACTATATTCGTGCTGTCGCCATCAGTCCGGTATCTCCGCTGCTTGTGAGTGCTAACTGTGAGGAAATCAAGATTTGGCAGCTTGAGAACGAAAAATTGCTTGGCACCCTTACCGGACACTTAGACTGCGTTCGTGCGATCGCTATCAGTCCAGATGGTACAACTCTCGTTAGTGGCAGTTTTGACAACACAATCAAGATTTGGAACTTAGAAGACGGCGAATTGCGTGGCACTCTTACGGGTCATCTTGGGTCAGTTCTTTGCCTTGCCTTTAGTCCCGATGGACAGACTGTGGTTAGCGGCAGTAATGACAACAGCATCAAGATTTGGAACGTCGGGAACGGTAAATTGCTTGGCACCCTTACTTGTCATTCTGGCTCGGTTCTGTCTCTTGCCATCACTCCGGATGGTACAACTCTCGTTAGTGGCAGTTTTGACAACACGATTAAGATTTGGCAACTTCCAAGTGGCAAAATGCTACGCACCCTCAAAGGTCATTCCAATTGGGTTGCTGCTGTCGCCATCACTCCCGATAGCAAAACACTGGTGAGCGGCAGTTCTGACAATACTATCAAGGTTTGGCAGCTTTCCAACGGCAAAATGCTTCGCACCCTCAAAGGTCATTCCAACTGGATTGATTCGGTAGCTCTAGGTGATAACGGTCGGACTCTAGTCAGCGGCAGTTCTGACAATACTATCAAGATTTGGCAACTGAGTAGCGGTAAATTGCTTCGCACCCTCTCCGGTCATTCTGGCGCGGTTCTCTCTATTGCTATTAGCCCGGATAATGAAACTCTCGTTAGTGGCGGTAATGACAATACTATTAAGATGTGGCAGATAGACAACGGTAAATTGCTTGGCACTCTCACTGGCGATTCCAACTGGTTTTGGTCGGTCACTACAAATTCCGATGAGACTTTTGCCAGTAATCATGATGACAGCTCTATTAAGTTGTGGCGCTTGCGGGAAACTTAACTCTATTTTAGATTTTGGATGAGAGGATTTTGGCTCTTCGGTACTAAATCTAAAATTGGCAGTCAATTCGTACTAACAGGGTACTCTATTTCCTAGAACTAGCGTTTTGTAGAAAGATTCTAGTGCGGTAATACAGCTTCTATCATCGTAAAGCATGGTATGTCGATCGCATATTTTTCGGACTATATCTTGCCGCCAATCTGGCTCTAAACCCAGTTTAACAGCAATTTCAACATACTCGGCTTCATTTGGGGCGATCGTCTCCGTCATCCCCATCATCTTCAAAATTCCATAAGAGTGACGACCGCGCATAAATTCTCCCGGACAAGTCACCACAGGTAAACCGCAGGCGATAGCTTCCAATGCGGTATTACCGCCTGACCAACTGAAGGTATCTAGAAAAATATCTGAAACTAAATTGAGGTTGAAGTACTCAATATGTGACATTCTAGGCAAAAGCACACAGTAATCTTTACTATCCAAATTTAAGTTAGCAAACGCCCGTTCCAGACGCGCTGTAAATACTGCATTAACAACTGGAGAATCATGGGAAATGAAGGCGAATTGGGCTTGGGGAACACTTTGAGCTATTTGGGCAAATATTTGGTCAAATTGAGGTAAGTATTTAAATAAAGATTGACAAGAAAGATAAATGATAGCATCTTCCCGGAGATTAAAATAAGAGCGAGTTTTAGTAAGTTTGGGAACATCTGGTTTTTCATAAGACATGGCGATGTTAGGCAGACGCACTAACTTTTCTGAATAGTGCGATCGGGCCTTGTCCGGTTCCATTAAATCGCTTGATAAATAGTAATCAATAGTCGGTAAACCAGTAGTAACTGGATGTCCCCAAGTTGTACATTGCACGGGTGCCAAACGCAATCCGGCTATTTGGTAGGTCACGGGACTCATACCAATGTCTGTGAAAACCAGGATATGCAGTTTATCCGCAATTACCTGTTGACAAATTGCCTCAATGTTGCCATAGATATGATAAAATTTATCGCTGTAAGATTTGAATCTTTCAGTTATTGAATCTACTTCAGGGGCAACTTGATAGGTATAAATTTCAAAGGTTTTGCGATCGCAGTTTTTCAACCAGCCGATGGTTAACTTAGCTACGGTATGGTTTCTAAAGTGGGTGGAAATGTATCCGATGCGGATTTTCTCATTTTTCCCCAGCGGTGGCATTGACAAAGGGATAGACCATTGGGGATAATTAGCTACCATCACTTGATGCAAAAACTTTCCTAGTTTTCGCTGTACACCCCGCTCATTAAAACCTTGATAAGCAGGAAAGAAGTTAATCGATTTTTGTTTGAAGATGCTTAAAGCCAACTTTCTACTTTCAGATGTATTTAAGGCAGTCTGTTGAATTAAGTTATTAATACCCCGACAGAAGCGCTGACGCCAGAAAATAATTCGATCTAAATTATCATACAGGATAGGTAAGAGAAAAACGTTGTACCAGTAAGCTTTCGTATAATCTGGTTGAACCTGCAATGCTTTTTGTAAGAAGTTAATTGCCTCTTCCACTTGATTCTGAGAAGCAAAAGTTATCCCCAAACAGAAGTAGGCTTCAGGACTATCTGGACTTATAATTAAAGCTTGCTGTAAGCAATCAATGGCTTCCTCAAACCGAAACAGGTGCGTTAAAGCAGTGCCGATCCCAAGGTAGGCATATAAAAATTGTGGTACAATAGCTAAAGCTTGTTGATATTGGGCGATCGCATCTGGATACTGGCGCTGTTCGAGAAAAGCATTACCCAGATTGTAGTATAGTCCTGGAAAGCCCGGTCTGAGTGCGATCGCTTGCTGGTAATGTACAATAGCTGGTACAATAAAGCCTTCTTCTAAATAGATAGTTGCTAAGTTAGCATGAGCTTCCGCATCATTGGGATTGAAAGCGATAGTTTGCTGATAGTGGTTAACAGCAGCCGATAAATTGCCCAACTGCTTGAAAGCATTACCCAAATCGAAATGTGCATCGATATAATTTGGCTTAAGTGTGATCGCTTGTTGGTAATATGATATTGCTTCTAATAACTGACCTTGCTGGTGTAAAGCAGCACCCAAACCGTAGTAAGCTTCGGCGTAGTTTGGGGAAAAAGCAATACACTGGAGATAGTAGATAATAGCATCATCCAGCTTACCCGACTGATGTGCGATCGCACCCAGCAAATGTAGCGCTTCTCCGCAGTCGGGTTGCTGCTGAAGAATTTGCTGACATATCGATTCAGCTTGAGATATTTGACCAGTTTGGAGAGACTGGTAGGCAAATGCGATCGCTTGTGAGAGAGTTAGCATAGGTGGAAGCTGGGGATATATTTTTTTACCGCAGATGAAGGCAGATAAACGCAGATCGTAGATGACTTGCGCGTACCCAAACAATAAGACTCATCTGGTTCTTTCCTTGCGCCCAATTCCTTCATCCCAATCGTCGTACTACCCCGTCCGTAAAAGCGGATGTTTTTCATCCGCATATAAATCTCTAAAAGCTGACCTAAAGTGTTTTTAGGTTCTTCATGAGCCTCAGATAAGGGAGACATAATTTCTAGACACCCATCCAAATAAGTTAAACGTGCGCCTGTTCCTGCCAACTCTACATCCAAATTTTCCAGAGTTTCCCATGTTACATTTGACAGCAAGGCTCTATTTGTAACCAATCCTAGTTGAGAAATTGCGACAAACATCTAAGTCACCTTTCACGCTCGCATCTCCAGTCTAACTCACTGTAACCCAAACATTCAGAGTGATATTTGCTCGAAAATTTTGCAACAATGCTTACCTAATTCTTCCCTTTCGGCGATGCGTCTAGCGCGAGTTTCTGGACTACTCTGGTGTTTGGGAAAAATGCGACCTCGGCGAACTTGCCGTTTCTGGGTTGATTCTGTCATCTGAAGAACGGAGTGCGTGGGTTTTGAGATATTCTTATTGTATACCTCAGAAACCCGGTTTCTTCAGGCTTAGTTTCTCGGCAAAATCAGAAACTCAAAGGTATGTTGTTGCGATGCCGCGCTCTTATTACAAATGGGATAAGAGCGCGGCATCGCAACAACGTACCTAAGAATCAGCTTTTGTCTTGTGAGAAAAGAAACCGGGTTTCTCTGTACCTCAATCACCCAAAAAGTGCTGTAAACTCTTCAGTCCACAGAGCGTGGACTTTCGCTATTAGCCTGGGATTTGAATCCCAGGCGGGCTTTGAACTCAGCACTTTGCTATAAATATATAGGTACTTTGGCAGCAAATGGAGGAACTTATGCAAAAATTGGGTAAACGGGAAATCAAATTACCTTTAAGAATAGCGGCAGCTATGTTGTTGCTTTTAGGGGAATGGTTTGGGTCTTCGGTTTGTCAATTAGGTGTAAATTCTGTGAGTGCAAGTGATGTTACTTCGCCTAGTTCGAGTGTTTTGAAAAGTGTTCCGCCTATTATTTCGCAGAGTTCTACTACGAGTAGAAGTCCTTTAGAAAATCTTTCTTTAGCCAAAACCCTTACAGATAATTCCAACTGGATTACGTCTGTCGCTATCAGTCCAGATGGGCAGAATGTGGTGAGTGGTAGTGTTGACAATACGATAAAAATTTGGAATTTGGCTACAGGAGAACTGCTTCGTACCCTAATCGGTCATTCGGCGCGAGTTACCTCTGTTGCTATCAGTTCAGATGGGAAAACAATTGTCAGCGGCAGCTATGATAATACGATTAAGATCTGGAATTTAGCAACAGGCCAACTGCTTCGTAGTTTTAGAAAAAATGTAGGAGATGTCTATTCGGTTGCTATTAGTTCGGATGGGAAAACTATTGTCAGCGGTAGTTCGGAAGGGCTGATCGAAGTGTGGAATTTCCAAGGTCAACTGAATCTCGCTCTGGCGGGGCTTTCAAGCTGGGTAAGTGCTGTCGCCATTAGCGCAGATGGGAATACAATTGTTGGTAGTAGTGGTGACAATACAATCAAAATATGGAATCTACATACAGGTCAGATCCAGAAAACTTTAACTGATTCAAATTCGGTTCTTGATGTCGCTATCAGCCCGAATGGGCAGACAATTGTTAGTGGTAATTATGGGAATAAAATCAAAGTTTGGAATATTAGCACAGGGGATCTGATTCGCACTCTCACTGGTCATAGTGACTCAGTATATTCTGTTGCTATTAGCCCAGATGGGAAAACAATTGTGAGTGGAAGTAATGATGGGGCTATTAAAGTGTGGAATCTCAGTACGGGTGAGTTACTTAGCACCCTCACTGGCCATTTAAATCGGGTTGAATCTATCGCCATCAGTTCAGATGGACAGACTTTGGTTAGCGGTAGTTGGGACAAAACGATCAAAATTTGGCGGGTGTCGCGTTGAACCTAGATTTTGGTTTGAGAAACGCTGTTTATTCGGTATGTTGTTGCGATGCCGCGCGGCATCGCAACAACGTACCTAAGAAAAGAAACCCGGTTTCTTGGAGAAACCGGGTTTCCGATCGGGTAATCCAGGACAACTCCCGAATTACCCCAATCTTAAATTAAACCTAAAATCGATTAGGCTACTGTCGCCATCCGCACATCGCTATTCGCCAATAACTCTTGCAGTTCCTCAGCGTCCACAGTTTCCTTCTCAATCAACATTGCTGCCAACTGATTAAGTACACTACGGTTATTTGTCAAGACTTCTTTCGCCCGCTTGTAAGCTTGGTCTACCAAAATGCGGACTTCATCATCAACTGTAGCAGCAGTTTCTTCCGAGAAATCGCGCTCTGCCATAATATCGCGACCCAAGAACATATTACCTTGCTGACGACCCAGGGCAACTTGTCCGATGCGATCGCTCATCCCAAACCGCATCACCATCTGACGCGCCACACGCGCCACTTGCTGCAAGTCACTAGAAGCACCAGTCGTCACCTCTTCCTCACCGAAGACAATCTCCTCAGCAAGACGACCGCCTAGCAGCATCGCCATCCGATTTTGCAGATAAGAACGACTCACAAGACCAGAATCCAACCGATCTTCGCTCGGCGTAAACCAAGTGATCCCGCCCGCTTGACCGCGAGGAATAATGCTAATCTTCTGCACCGGGTCAAAATCTGGCATTAACGCACCGACAACGGCGTGTCCAGCTTCGTGATAAGCTACCACAGCCTTGCGCTTCTCGCTAATTACCCGGTCTTTCTTCTCTGGGCCAGCCAGCACGCGATCGATCGCATCATTGACTTCATCCATCGAGATTTCCGTCAAATTGCGACGCGCCGCCAAAATAGCCGCTTCATTGAGCAAATTAGACAAATCTGCCCCAGTAAAACCAGGAGTCCGACGCGCAATCTTCTCCAAATCCACATCCTGAGCTAAAGTCTTACCACGGGAGTGGACATTGAGAATTTCCAGACGCCCAGCAAAATCAGGTCGATCCACAACTACTTGGCGATCGAAACGACCTGGACGCAGCAGTGCCGCATCCAGCACGTCTGGGCGGTTGGTTGCCGCAATAATAATAATGCCGTTATTGCCCTCAAAACCGTCCATTTCAGTCAGCAACTGGTTGAGGGTTTGTTCGCGCTCATCGTTACCGCCGCCTAAACCAGCACCCCGTTGACGACCGACAGCATCAATTTCATCAATGAAGACGATGCAGGGCGCATTTGTTTTGGCTTGTTCAAACAAGTCGCGGACGCGGGAAGCACCAACACCCACAAACATTTCCACGAACTCAGAACCGGAGATCGAGAAGAAAGGAACACCCGCTTCCCCTGCTACAGCACGCGCCAGCAGCGTTTTACCCGTTCCGGGAGGCCCAACTAGCAGCACGCCTTTGGGAATTTTTGCGCCAATAGCCGTGAAGCGATCGGCATTTTTCAAGAAATCAACAACTTCGTTGAGTTCCAGCTTTGCTTGGTCAATACCAGCAACATCCCCAAAAGTTACTTGCGTTTGCGGCTCCATTTGCACTCTGGCTTTCGACTTACCAAAGTTCATCGCCTGAGAGCCCGGTCCATTTTGGGCGCGTCGCAGCAAAAAGAACAGCCCCACCAAAAGCAGGATGGGTAAGAACAAGCTGCTCAGAGTCTTCACCCATAAGGCTTCATCGTTTGGTGGTGAAACTGAAATGTCAACCTTGTTTTTAGTTAGAAAGTTAAACAGGTCGGGATCGGGGGGAAGATTGACTATCACCCTGTTGCCGTTTGCGGCTTGCACGCGGGCCATAGACCGATCTGCACTAATACTGACTTTCCCTACCTGTTTACTTTCGACTTTCTGGAGGAACTCACTGTAACGCCACGTTTCTCTCTGAGGTTGCTTGTTGTCAAAAAATGCGGTCGCCAATGCAACCACAACGAGGGCTAACAGTGCGTACAGCCCTGCATTTCTCCATTGTTTATTCACTCTTGGTCTACCCTCCTGGGTTTTATGGTCTGAGGAATTTTTCTAGTTAACTTATGTAAATTTATTTTAACCTATCTCAGAAAATGGCAACCGACCGAGTATCGAAAGTCGCAGTTTCTCGAAGCAAATATGAGAGGGGCTAGGGGCTAGGGGGAAGAGGTAAGAGGGGCTTTCTGACTGGCTTCTGAGTATGGTATGGATGGGAACAACTTCTACAACGCTGTTGCTGTAAGCGATCGCCTCAAATCCTGCCACCAGATCGACACTCCAAGGCTCCTCCTCCACTATTTCATTCTGACTTCTCAGCTTGCAGATTAGCCAATCTCGCATCAGTCCTGGTAAAATTCCCGCTGCTGAAGGCGGAGTCCACCACCTGCCATCCCGCCACCCCCACAGGTTGCCTGTACTCGTTTCTAACCAATTTCCAGATGAATCCAGCAAAATCGCTTCTTTAGCTCCGTATTTTTGCGCTTCTCTCAATGCTAGCCAAGCTGAGAGATAATTACCAGTTTTGTGTTCGGCCAGACTGCGCCGAAATTCGGGGGCTTCTGCTAACCAAGCGACTATGCCCGACTGTTGGCTAGAGCACAAATCCCCTGGTAATAATCTACCTGTAATCCACTCCCGCCCATCGGGAAATATGGCAATTCTCAATACTGGAAAGTGCGCCTTCAAAAGATCTGCGCCTTGTCGCACTCTCTCCCAGTCTGGCATTTGCCAGCCAAATATTTCCAAACTATGACGAATGCGATCGCAATGTCTGGCCCAATTCGTCCCGGCACTATCCAAAGAGCGATCGTACACCCGCAGCGTCGTGAAAACAGTCGCCCCGTACAGCAGCCCCGGATCGTCTATCCCCAGTTCCAGCGTTTGAGATTCAATTAAATCACCCTTATACCAGTAAATAGCAATCACCTAATTCTCTAAAAAATTGTATCAAATATAAAATTTTTGAATCAATTTGGTTGTGCGATTCGGTGATTTGCTTTTCATTATAAGCGTGGAATCAGATTTGGCTGCACGCCACTCAATTTGTGATATAATAGACCTCTCCAAAAAAGAATGTAGAGACGTTGCATGCAACGTCTCTACAAGGGTTCAAGGGTTAGCACCTTTAATTTCTGGAGATGTCTAATGAACAAGCTCGTCAGGAATTTATATGATTAATTATGAGCTACTTCCGTCCCGCAATTGATGCCATGACTGGCTACGTTCCAGGCGAACAGCCCAAGCCAGGAATAAAAATTATTAAACTGAACACCAATGAGAATCCCTATCCACCTTCTCCAAAAACGATAGAGGTGTTGCGAAATTTGGATAGCGAGTTGCTACGACGCTATCCCGACCCGTTTGCGATCGGGTTTTGTCAGGCAGTAAGTGATGTGTTGGGAGTACCCGCTGACTGGGTGATTGTTAGCAATGGCAGCGATGAATTGCTAAATGTCCTAGTTCGATCGTGCGCGGAGGGAGGCGATCGCAAAGTTGTGTATCCCATGCCAACCTATGTGCTGTATCGCACTCTATCAGCTATGCAGCCTGCGGAAATAGTTGAGGTTCCTTATGCTGCTAACTTTCAATTACCAATCGAAAAACTCATTGCGGCAAATGGCGCAATTACGTTCATTGCTTCTCCCAATAGCCCTTCCGGTCACGCAGTCCCTTTGGACGATCTGCGGGAATTGCTACAGAAAGTATCGGGAATTGTGGTAATCGATGAGGCTTATGTTGACTTTGCTGAGTTTTCAGCCCTACCTCTAGTGCAAGAGTTCGAGAATGCGATCGTATTGCGTACCTTATCAAAAGGGTATTCGTTAGCAGGCTTGCGAATGGGCTTTGGAGTGGCAAATCCAAAACTACTCTCTGGATTATTCAAGGTAAAAGACAGTTACAACATTGACGCTCTAGCCATAGCAGTTGGCACAGCAGCAATGAGAGATCAATCCTACAAGAATGCTTGTGCAGACAAAGTGAAAAAGTCTCGGACACAGCTTACAGTAAACTTAAAGAATTTAGGGTTTACGGTGCTTGATTCTCACGGTAACTTTGTTTTAGCGACTCCTCCAGAAGGAAATGCAGAGTCTCTTTACTTAGAATTGAAAGAACGGGGAATTTTGGTGCGATACTTCAAGCAACCTGGGTTAGAAAATAAGCTCCGAATTACAGTAGGCACGGACGAGCAAAACCAAACACTAATGCAGGCGTTAAGTTAAGTCTAACCCTTTTTTTACCCGACGACTAAAGTCGCGGCTATACAAACAAAGCCCGCCTGCGCGGGCTTCAAGAAAAAGGGAGTAGTTAACCAGGATTGGGTATCACTCCTTCACCAAACTGTTCCTATCTGACTTCTACATATTATTGATTCTATTCTATTTTATGACCGCAACTACTACAGAAATTCGTAAATTTGTACGTTTTATGATGACAATTTGAGCAATCTATATACTGATTGAAACTGCAAGATGGGCAGAATTCATCGCTCATACGAAGTTGGAAGTTGCAATTAATACAACGCACTTTTTGGATTCTCTTTTTGGCTTGAAGGCGGGGATTTAAAACCCACCTTTGGAGAATTTTGATTAAACCCAACCCTAATAAAGGAATAATCAAAATTAACGCATAACTGGCAATAAAGACTAATCCACCGAACAGTTTGATAATCAAGTCAATCACTATACCGACAAGATTACCAAACTGAAGAAACTCAAAAAACTTAATCAGCAAAGGAATGCAGAATATGAGAAGTAGATGCCAACTAAGTAGAGCTTGTAACCCTATATTTTTTCTAATTGCTGCTGAATGCCAAAGATAAGCTATGAGGATTAACGGTAATAGAAATAGGGTTTGTAATAGTAGTTGTTTATTGGGATACCAAAACTCTGCTGATTCATAATCTCTTTTGATTGCTTGATATTCTGAAGTATTATTGAGAAGCTTAAGATAAGTGTCCGAAGCAGGATGTTGAATTAATTTGGTTTGGCGATCGGTAATTTCCTTTTCCTTATTGGCGATTTGCTTCTTATTGCGTTCAATTTCTGATTTTACCCGATCGGCATTAACTTTATTGATTGATTTTTCAGAAGCTTGACCCGCAATTTTTTCCAGTAATGTAGAATTATACTGACTTTGCAGCGTTTGAATGTCTTGGTTGAGAGAATAAATTTCGCTTCTTTGTTTATCGATACTCGCTTTCAGTTGGACATTTTCAGGAGTGTTTATCGCTTTGGATAAGCGCGTGTAATTTGTACATAGATTTGAACTCTGACCCAATCTATTGGAATTGTCAACAGCAGGAGATGGATATGATTTATTTTGCTCAATTAGATTTTCAATAGTGGTGACATTAAATACAGTAGTTCCTTTCTTGTCGGCTGTTTGGTAATTTTCATATGCCAAAAAGCACGGAAATTCTTCGGATGGACTGAGTGGCCATTGGGAAATACTATTTAAACCACTAAAAACATTAACCAGTACAAAAATATCAATTAATATGAGAATAACTAGGCTGACTTTGTTGATCGGTTCATGATGAATATAAGTTGACTTGTGAATCAACTTATTGCCGATCTTTTTAATGAATGAGAACATATTAACACCTCATATCGTGTCTGGTTGCATCGTTAGTGAATGAGTGAGATCGTCAAATCGTCTGTTGTCATCGGTGGTTAAATTTTTACCGCAGATGTAGGCAGATGAACGCAGATAAACGCAGATAAGAATGATCGCACGATTTTTTTAGGTAACCGATGCGTAAGGACATGATATCATTTACCGAGAATTTCAGATAAAGGAAAAGAGAAAGAGAATAAAAGGGCTAATGGTTGCGGATTTGCGATCGCATGAGAAAAGTGGGTTTTTTAAGACCACGAACGACGCAGATTGAAGAAACTTTCTAACCAATTTTGCCTAGTGGGATGTTGAGAGAGGCTTTGCTGATGACCGTCGCTTGCTGTTTGCGAGTAAATATCAGACAAAGTGGGAAATATTGTAGGTAGTTGACTCAGTGTTTGAAATTTCAGACGTTGCTGCATAGCTAGAGCGATCGCGTGGATCAACTCGCTAGCTTGTGGCCCAACCAAGTGGGCACCGAGAATTTCACCACTGCGAAGAACTAAGATTTTACAAAAACCTGTAGTTTCCCCGCACATCTGAGCCTTGTCCACCCCCTTGAAATAGCGGCGCAAAACTAACACATCATCCCCATAACGGCGTCTAGCTTGTTCTTGGGTCATACCCACCCGTGCCAGTTCCGGATCGGAAAAGATAGCCCAAGGCATATAGCGGTAATCAACCTTGAAAAACGGGAAAAACAACATATTTTTCAGGGCGATGCGGGCTTCGTAATGTGCCACGTGGGCAAATCGATAGCCACCTAAAACATCGCCGCAGGCATAAATCCGGGAATTAGTTGTTTGCAATTTTTGATTAACGCCAATGCCGTGGCGATCGCACTTCACCCCCACCCCCTCCAAATTTAAAGAATCAACATTAGGCTGCTGACCGACAGCAACTACAATTTCATCAGCTTCAAGCGCCCGATCTCCAGCTTGAACCCACTTTTTGTCATCAAGCCACTTTACTTGGGTAACTTGATGCCCCGTCAAAACCCGGACGCCCTCAGCTTCCAATTGCGCTTGAACAAGAAGCGCCGCCTCCGAATCTTCTTTAGTCAAGATATGGGAACTCTTCACCACAACAGTGACGCGGAAACCCAACCGCGCAAAAGTCTGAGCCAATTCTATACCTACAGGGTCGCCGCCGATGAAAATCAAGCTTTTGGGGATGTTGACATTTGGCTGCTGCCAGATAGTATCGGGAGTGAGATAACCAGTACTTTGCAATCCATCAATGTCTGGAATTACAGGACGAGATCCAGTAGCGATCAGGTAAGCACGCGATCGCAGGATTTGCCCGTTGACAACAAAAGCAAAGTGTGGTTTTCGGCAGAATTCCCCTTCACCAAAAATTACATCCACACCCAGAGAAGCGAGAACAGCTGGAGAATGCTGTTCGTCGAGGGCAGAGACTACCCCTTTAGCCCACTTCAGAGCGTCGGCAAATCGCACTCCCACGCCTAGCCGTGCAGATTCTGACTCTGGTTCCCAATAAACCCCAAAAGATGACGCTTCGCGCATCTGATGGGCAACCCGTCCCACCTGAATGAGAGCTTTGTTGCATTTAGAGCCAGATTCTGACCAAGTTGAACCCAGCAGCGGGGATGCTACCAAGGCAACGCGGGCTTTTAGGTAAGTTGCCGCGATCGCAGTATAAAGTCCAGCCGGACTGCCCCCGATCGCGACTACATCGTAGTCAAGCATACGATTTTGGATTTTAGATGAGAGGATTTTGGATTGGGGAATTGGGAATTTAAGATTTTGAATTTCAAATTTCAGATTTTAGATTTTAGATTGCAATTTGCAATTTGAAATCTAAAATCTGAAATTCTTCCCTTCTTCCGTGCGGAGGATTTCTGCCAACCCATCAATGAGGCGTTGGTTATCTGCCACAGAGCGAACGGCAACCCGGAAGTAGCTAGAGCCCAATTCAGGAAAGCTGAGGCAGTCGCGGATCAGTATCTGCTCTTTTTTGAGTAAACTTTCCTGCACCGCTGTACTGGGTTGTTCCGACTGCACCAGCAAGAAATTGGCAGCACTGGGGTAGGGATGCAAGCCCGGTATTTGAGCTAAACCTTCAAACAGGCGGGCTCTTGCCTCCTCCAGCCAATCCCACGTTTGCTGCCCAAAAACAGTATCCTTGATGACAGCTTCAGCGGCTGCAGCGGCCAAAATATTGACCGGCCAAGGGTCGCGCAGCTGCTGCCAGCGTCGCAGTCGATCGGGATGAGCTACAGCATAACCCAGCCGCAGACCCGGCAAGCTATAGAATTTAGTGAGACTTCGCAGAATCACCAAATTAGGATATTCCTGCACCACTGATATCAGACTCTGCTGGCTGGAGGGCCGCAGAAAATCCATAAAAGCTTCATCCACCACCACCAGAGCAAATTGCTCCAGTAGTGGCAGAATCGTCTCCCTGAAAAACAGCTGACCCGTCGGATTGTGAGGGTTATTCAGCAGCAAACCACTCTGAAGTCCTGAGTCCATCTGTTTGTCCCAGATCCCACTCTCCAGTCCCCAGTCAAGAGTCCCCAAAGGACACTTCACCACATTTGTGCCGAATGCCTTCAAAGCCCGCAAATAGTCGCCAAAAGCAGGCGTCACCAGATAAGTCCTCTGGAGTTTGGACAGATCCCAACACGCCCAAGTCAGCAGTTCGGCAGAGCCGTTACCGGGCAGAATCCAGTCAGAAGGTAGATTGTGCAGTTCAGACAGGGACGCCCGCAGTTGCTGATAATCGGGGTCTGGATAGGCTACTAGGTAGCTCAAGTGCGCTTGAATCGCTGCTAGAGCCGATTTTGGTGGCCCCAACGGGTTGATGCTGGCCGAAAAATCAAGGATAGCACCAGGGGAACAGCCTGCCAGTGCAGCTGCCCAAGCTAAATTCCCCCCATGCAGCGGTCGATGCAACATCGTCCCTGTCAAACCATTAACTATTGGGGCGCGACCTTTTCCTTGAACAGCTTGCCCGGAGAAAAGGCAGGCACCTTAGTCGCTGGGATTTCCATCTTATCCCCAGTTTTGGGATTTCGGCCTTCACGGGCTTTGCGTTCGCGAGGCTCAAAAGAGCCAAAGCCCACCAGCGTTACTTTGTCACCAGAAGAAACCGCTTCCACAATTGCTTCTAGGGCAGCTGTGAGGACAGCATCCGCCTGTTTTTTAGTCACACTAGCTTTGTCAGCTACGACATCGACTAATTCGCCCTTGTTCATTTTCTTGCTTGAACTCCTTAGAAATCTGCTGTTAGTGATTTGTAAGCCCCATCCAACTGGCGTTGGCGTGGGGCAGCTGAATGAAGTCTGGGTCTTTTGGGGGAGCCCAAGTTCCTCAGCAATGAGCGGGACTTTCAACTTAAAATCGCTGAAATGCTCATCAAAGCGAAGTTTCACTGCCCTATTCTAAGGTGTACTTGTCTAATATGGATCGATGGAACCTTTAAGATATATGGATTTCAGGAGTTTTTAAATTGATGGCTAACTCAAGAGGGCATTTTTTTCGCATTTTGGGCCAAAAACGAGTGGGGCAGAGGGGCAGAGGAGCAGAGGGGCAGAGGAGCAGAGGGGCATCATCTTCCACCTCTTCTCCAGCCCCTAGAACACCGATTCAGTAATACTTGGTGGTGCGTTTTTAGCTTGTAGGGGCGAAGCATTCGGGTAAAAAATCTATCGCTCTTACCCTAGATTTTTTACCCGAATGCTTCGCCCCTACGATTACTGAATTGGTGTTCTAGCCCTAGCCCATTTTGACTTTTGACTTTTGAATGCGTGACTTTTGTACGGGCGGGTTTAGCCCACACATCTCATTACTAACAGAATATTTGACAAAACCCGCCCCTACTGACTTTTGACTTTTGACTATCGATTGTTGCCGGGAGATAAACCACCCCGCTGTAAGAGTTGCTGCACGTCTGGCCCCGGCCTGTATCGGTAGCCAAAAGGGGAATTAGACGAGTCATCGAGAATTTGAGGCGTCAGCATCACGATCACCTCAGCTCGCTGATTAGTTCTGTTTGTCCGTCTGAACAGGGCTCCCACAATAGGAATATCGCCTAAAATGGGCACTTTGCTGACCGACGTTCGGTCTTGATCCTGAATAATGCCCGACAGAATCAGCGTCTGACCATCTCGCAGACGAACTTGTCCAGATACCAAATCCCTTCTTGAAAGTAATGAAATCGTCACACCACCACCGACAGTGCCGGTGCCTATAGTTGCCGTGGTGCCAGGTGCCGTCACGCTGGGATTCACATTCAGAGTAATAAAGCCGTTATCGTCAATTCGATTCACCTGAACCTGAAGAATTAGACCAACAGTTCCTTTTTCAGTGCTTACCGTTCTACTTATAACGCCACCAGAAGTTGTTTCCTGAACTGTCTGGTTTGTAATGACATCCTCGCCCAAGTTGACTCTAGCAGTTTCACCCTCTTGGATCACCAAAGTCGGGTCTGTCAGAATCTTGGCATTGCCACTGACAATAAAAGCTCGCAACTGCGATAGGAACCGCGTGGGAAACTGGAACAGTTGTGGCAGTGCGTATGTAATCTCTCCTGTTGTGCTGATACTGCTGACGCCAGGTTGAAGGGGATTGACGTTTGTACCAAAGGGGGCACGGGGTAAGCTGCCTGGGAAAATAGGGCTTATAGGTGATGTGGGAGACCCAGTGCTTCGGCTAAAGGGAGCGTTTTGCTGAGCATCCAAGAAAAGACCGGTTCCACCAAGACCAAGTACGGGATTGGGAATAACAGGTGGGCTGAATGGACTAGCTCCCGCCTCACCCGTCGTGGCTGGTCTGGTATCGCCAAAATTTATTAGCGCTGAGCCTTGGTCAAATGTAAAGAAGCTGCGACCGAGCCCGAAGGAGAAGCTGGTGCCAGCCGTATCGGTGTTATTTAAGTTGATATCAAGAATTTTGACATTGACGGCGACTTGGCGACGGCGGGCATCCAGTTGGCTCAATAAGGCTGAGGCGATTTCAATTTTGCGCGGGTCGCCAACCAGAGTGATGGCATTGAGTCGGGTGTCGGCAAGTATTGACAAACCGGAAAGTACGAGGGGGCCATTTCCCCTTTGTGCCCTCAGTACTTTAATATCTGGTTCTCTGATCTCAACCGTCCTAGCAGCAGGTCCCTCTCCTATAGTCTGGATTTGGACGCGGGTGATCGGCAGTTGCGTTTCTGCTCCCTGAGCAGTCAAGAAGTTGGCGGCATCAGCGACGTTAACTTGGTTGAGTCGCAGGCTCCGCATGACAATATTGCTGGCTGCTTCGGGTAAGTTTGAACCTATAAAAACAGTGTTGTTGCGACGGTTGGCTTGCAGGCCGGTAATCCGCAAAACGGTGTTGAAGACATCTTGGAGGGGCTCGTTTTCAATATCTAAGGAAATTGTGCCATCAAGTGGGGTGCTTGCTCCCTGAGCTTGACCGGGCGCTCCCTGTTGAGCTTGTCCTGTAGTTCCTGCGCCAGCTTGAGGTGTCACAAATACGAGGTTGCGGTTGGCGGCGCGAGCGAGGAGAGACAAAACCTCTCTTATTGGGGCGTCGCGCAGCAGCAGGCGGGGGATGCGTTCAGCGGTGCCGAGATCGATGACGGTGGCAGTAGGATCGACTTCGGAAACAGATATATCCCCTACTGGTGGCGCAACTGCTCTGGGCAAGAATGGTGGGGCGGGGCTAACGGGTTGAACTGTACCGGCTGCTGGTGCTGGTCCCCCTTCGTAGGTAATTTGCGGGTTAGGAACCAAAACATTTGGGGTTTGCGCTGTTGGCGTTGAGCCTGTTGGCGTTGACCCCAAAGATGGAAGGGTGGCAGATGGTGGCGGTGCTGCCGCATTGGGGGGAGAGGCTGCCAGGTCAGCCGCTGCTGGGCTGAAGTTAAGGGTTATTGCTTGAGCTTCTCTACTGACAATTTGTCCTGTGGGAGGTCTGGTGATGCCGTTGACGGTCACCCGGATGCTGTTGCCATCTAATTGGGTGACAGCTATAGAACGGATACCTGGGGCTGGGTTTGGCTGAGTGAAATTTCTGCCTTCTCTTAGGCGCAGTTGGGCATTGGTGATGTCTACCACGAATGCGTTGCGGCGATCGACTGTGAAAATTTGGGGCCGATCGCCACTTTGGGTGTCCAGGATGACCTGGACGCCATTATCTGTTGGTTTTAGCCGCACTCCCGTTACTTGCGTTGCCGCTGCCCATACTGGCTGGCTGGCCAGAAGAACTGTCCCTGCCCCAATTAATAGTCCGGCTAGTCCTAGATCCTGTTTCACCCGCTCCTCCTCACACAAACAAATTTGCTTCTACTGGAAAATTAAGAGTAACCTGTTTCGCCTTACCAGAAAGTTTACACCCCTGAATTTATTTATGGAAAAGGTAGAAGAATTTTTTTAGGAGACTCACGAGAGCGAGAAAAAAGCTGTCCTTGCTTGAAACCCCTGCTTTTTATGATGGGATTTCCCTTTTCCCCCTTTCCCTTTCCCACTTTTCCCTTTCACTTTGGTGACGGCGATGGCGACGGTGTACCAGCCGCTGGTGGTGGTGCTGCCAGTTTCTGTTCTTCTGGGGTGAGCGGTCTTAGCACTTGCAGCTTAAAACCAGTGTTAATTTTTGTTTCTGGGTTGCCGATCGGGACAATTTGGCCTTCTCGCTGGTTAACCGCTATTCTTTGAGTCGATTCTGCCAATGTCGATTTCAGTTCTTTGACGACTGATAGTGACTTCTGGCGCTCCAGCTCGATCAGAAACAGCCGCGTCTGATCGAAGGTTCCTTCCATCTGCACGTTGAACGCTTGACGGTATATTTTACCGTTAATCTGCGCTCCCAAAGAGCTGTCATTAACAATACCAGAAGTTTGTGGGTCTGGCTCAAACTTTGTCAGTCTTGCCTTAATTCTATCTTCTGGTAGAGTACTATTTCTAGCTTCAATGCGTTTGTTGATATCCAGCAGCAGAGTACTTAAGCTGTTTGGATTGGCAAACAAAGCCGTAACTCCGGCTTTTTTCTGTTGGGCTTCTGTTACCTTAACTTCAGCTGCTTTGACCTGATCCTCGATCGTTGCTAGTTCTTGCTTTTCCTTTAGTTTGGTTTCAATCTCGCTTTTCTTGGTTTGTAACTGCTCCCAGGTTGGCATTAATAATGTAAAAAACAGGTAAGCCGCTCCTGCCAAACCAAGAACAGCAACGAGGACGCCGATGACGGGCGGCGTGAACTGAATCCCAAAGACACTAGGAGCATCAGACCCAGCTTCCTGGTCTAAGCTTTGACTGGGCATATAAGTCATGGTTTAAGAGCTCCTTGTTGTTTAAGGTTTTCGATGCGAGTTACCAGTCCCAATGCACCTTTACTTTCCAGCTCTTTGAGCATAGCGGAAGCTGGCTTTTCACTGAGGTAAGTTTCTATTTTAAATTGCACTACTCTTGGTAGTTTTGGCGGTTGGGAAGAACTACCGCTAGACTTGGTTTGAGATGGAGGTACGTACAATTGTATGGGATTATCGACCAACGCAGCCGATACGAGCTTGGTGTCGATGTCTTTGAAAAATGACGATTTCTGGAGTGTCAGCACTAAATCGTTCACATGACTGAACGAGTTGGCGACTCCGGCAATCTCAATTTTGTCTGTGGTGGGTGCGGGTGGGACTGCCAAGGCAACTGTGCCAGCCGAGGGAGGAGGTGGGGCTGTGGTGGCTGGCGGTTTAGTTTGCGTAACTGTTGTAACTTGCACTCCTACTGGCAGGCGATCGCGAACATCCTGTAGTATGGCAGACCAAGGCTTCATCTGATCGAATACAGTTACTAAATCTTTGGTCTCGGACTCAATTTGACCAACCTTAGCCAGGGAATTGTCCCTCTGGTCTTTTTTCTTCTGCAAAGTACCCAACTCTTGATCCAGTGTGGTTCCTTTATCGGTCAGCTGTTGTATTTGGTTTTGCAGGAAGAACCACGCACCTCCAACCGCTACTGGCAAAAGTACGCCAACCCCTATTCCCGCCAACATCAGTAACCTGTCGTTGACGGGTACTGGCTTTTTGGGCGCAGAAGTGTTATCTGCTGGTTGCTGAACGTGACCGTCTTTGAGAAAATTAATTTCAAGGCTATACATATTGTTAAACCTCTCTTAGTCCTAGACCTAACACAACTCCCAATCCAGGTCGTTGCACTGCGGGTATCTCTTCGGTCACTTCCAAGGATAATGCCGCCACCGGGTCTACTTGAGTCGTTGGCAAACTTAACCGGGATGTGAAGAATTCATCCAGCTGTCCGATGCCGCCGCCTGGACCTGCCAGTAGCAACTGGGCTACTTCCAAATTGTTGCTTTGATTGAGATAAAAATCGATCGAGCGGCGCAGTTCGTCGGCTAGTTCTCCCAAGACTCTCATCATAGCGGACATTCCCGGATTGAGGCCGGTTGAGCCACTCCGCACAGTATCCACCGGCGCGGTGGGAATTGTCATCCCTTTGAGCAAATCGGTGTTGCGAGAGGCGGGTAAATTCATCGCACGGCTGAGGGCGCTTTGAATTTGATACATACCGATCGCAACAGTGCGCGAAAATTGGGGCACACCATCTACAATAATCGCAATTTCGGTACTCTCGAATTCAATGTTTACTAGCACGGCGGCTTCTTGAGAAGAAAATTGTCGCAGTTGCTCTCTTATTGTCCGAATCAGAGCAAAACTGTTAATTTCCAGCACGTCGAGCTCCAATCCAGCTTGCTTAAAAGTCTCGATATAGGTTCGCGTTACTTCTTCGCGCACTGCGGCTAGCATCACGTGTACTTTTTCTATGCCATCTTCATCGGTGAAGAAACCTAGTTTCTGATAATCCACATCGGCTTCTTCGCGAGGAAATGGCAAGTACAGACTTGCTTCATGATTTAATACCATATCCCGGAGTTCTCGTTCATCTAGCTCTGCCGGAACTGGAATAATTCTCACAATTGCTCCTGCCGATCCCGGTATGGCTGAGGCGACGCGAGTGGCTTTGATCTTTTTATCTGCCAGCGCTGTCTGGATGATTTCCGCCATTGTAGGCGGGTCGAGAATCTGTCCTTCTTGAAAGACTCCTTCGGGAACTTCGACGGAGTGCAACGTTACCAGTTTAAAGCCCTGACCTTGCTTACGCAGTTGGGCAATATTTATCCGTTCGGGGGCTAATTCGATCGCAATTCCCGGCTTGCGCTTGGAAAATAAATTCTTAAAGGCGTTAACCACTGTTGTAGTCCGTTTTAGTCTATGAATAATTAGGCTGCGGCTGAAAAATTGTCTTGGGGTAGATTAAGGCAATGTACCTGCTAATCACCAATTTAGTCTAGGATTACTGCGTTTGTCTGTTTAGGATCTGAACCTTGTGCTGAGCCGATATAAAACCTGGAAACGTTTGGGAATTTTTGCCTTGTTGGGGTTGCTGCTGAGCTGGGCGGTCAGTTGTAGTACTGGCAATACAGGAAGTAGGCAAACTAAGGCCCTTCGCCAGGAGGTTGAGTTCTGGACGATGCAGTTGCAGCCTCAATTTACAGATTACTTCAATAAGTTGATTGCCGCCTTTGAAGCTGAAAATCCCACTGTGGCGGTGCGTTGGGTGGATATACCCTGGTCGGCGATGGCGAGTAAGATCTTGACGGCGGTTTCGGCTAAGACTGCTCCTGATGTGGTAAATTTAAATCCCGATTTTGCTTCTGGGTTGGCTTCCCGCAATGCTTGGCTGGATCTGGATACTAAGGTTTCCGATCGGGAACGCCAGCTGTATTTACCCAATATCTGGAAGGCTAGCACGTTTGGCGGTAAGAGTTTTGGTATTCCTTGGTATCTCGCGACGGATATTACGATTTATAACAAAGATTTGTTTAAGCAGGCTGGTATCGCCAAGCCTCCCGTTACTTACGAAGATCTAGCACTTTTGGCTAGACAAGTTAAGCAGAAGACTGGTAAGTATGCTTTTTTTGTGACGTTTGTGCCGGGAGATTCGGCGGAGGTGCTGGAATCTTTGGTGCAGATGGGGGTACAGCTGGTGGATGCTGAGGGTAAGGCTGCTTTTAATAGTCCTGAAGGTAAGGCGGCGTTTCAGTATTGGGTAGACCTTTATAAAAATGGGCTATTACCAAAGGAGGTATTGACTCAAGGACACAGACGTGCGATCGAACTTTACCAAGCTGGTGAGACGGCGCTACTGAAGTCGGGAGCCCAGTTTTTGAGTACAATTGCTAAGAATGCGCCTGCTATAGCTCAAGTTTCTGCTACTTCCCCTCAAATTACTGGCAAAACTGGCAAGAAAAGTGTGGCGGTGATGAATTTGATGATTAAGCGCGATAGCGATCGCGCTGATGCTGCTCTCAAGTTTGCTTTGTTTGTCACTAATGATGAGAATCAGCTGGCTTTTGCTAAGGCTGCTAATACTTTACCTTCTACGGTGAAGGCTTTGCAAGATAATTATTTCAAAAAGCTGCCTGCGGATGCAACGCCTGCCGATCGCGCTCGTGTCGTCAGTGCTAGTCAAATGAAAGAGGCGCAAGTGTTGATTCCGGCGATGAAGGATGTCAATGTGCTGCAACGGGTGATTTACGACAATTTGCAGGCGGCGATGCTGGATGAGAAGTCGGTGGATCGGGCTGTGGCGGATGCTGCGGCAGAATGGGATCGACGGGCTGGTTAGGCGATTGTATGGGCATCCACGATGGGTGTCCATCTGTAATTTATTGCCAAAATCCATGATTTTGGCAATAAATTACAGAGAAACCGGGTTTCGGAGAGTGTTCTCGATCGCCATATTTTTTTCGGCTTACCCCTTGATTTTATAGGGAGTTTGGTCTAGTATATTATTGTGGGAATATATGCGCTCAGGTAAGTTATTTTAGGTTGGTATTATATACTTAATAATTTCATAAATAGAGCAAAATTTCTAAACTGTCAATAACCTGGCAAAAATAAGGGTTTTGGGGATGAGTTTTCTGACTTGAGAAAGCGCCGATCTCAGATATTATGTCCAGTCGATTAGCCATATTTAAATATTTGGTACGTTGTTGCGCTTTAGCGCTATCTTATATGGATTACCTAAATTTTTGCTACAGATGTAGAGTCAATTCAGGAATTGACTCTACATCTGTAGATGATATGAGATCGTCAAATTGTCTGTTGTCATTGTTGGTTAAATTTTTACCACAGACTTCGACGTGACACTTCGGCAAGCGTTCGACTGAGCGCTCACGCCGAAGTCTCAGTGCGGAGACGCTCAGTCGAACGATAAAGACAGATGAACGCAGATGAACGCAGATAAGAATAAGAATAAGATTTTTTTAGGTGACCGATGCGTAAGGAGATGATATGATATCTGCGTTCATCTGTGGTTTAAAATGTAAAGTTGGTATTTGGTCAGTCATAGTAGGGTGCGTTACGCTATTGAGTAGCGATAGCTAAGAAATGACCGAGTAGATAGAGGGAACCGCACAAAACTACTAAATCTGAGTTGGTTGTTATAGCAGTATCTAAACCTGTTACGAGGTCTGGATAAGTTTGAACTAACTCTAATTCGGGACAGATGCTACGACCGAGAGTTGCTAAGTTTTCTGGATTGGCGGAAGAATGGTCGGGAACGGGAACTAAATGCAGTTGGTCGTCAGGTCGGAGTAATGCTTTAAAGATATCGGCATGATCTTTAGTAGAAAGCATTCCCATTACCCAGGAGATCCGATTTGGGATTGATGGAAGGTTCGACTTTTTATCGCTGACATCTTCTAAGCTATCGACATATTGACGAAGTGCGATCGCAGCTGCTGGATTATGAGCGCCATCTATTAATAATGGACGATTTTTCCAACTTGTCCATTGGAGTCGTCCCGGCCATTTAGTTTTAGCCATGCCAGATGCGATCGCATCTGCTGAGATTTGCCAGCCTTGTTGTTGGAGGAGTTGGAGAGATGCGATCGCCAATGCCGAATTAGCCAGTTGGATATCTCCCAACAACGGTAAAGGATATTCAATATTCTGATATTTTGCCCATTTTTCCTCTTGTCTTCCTGTCTTTCGTGCCTTCGTGGTTTGTAATGCTTGAGCAGGTTCTGGGAAAATAGCCGGACAGCCTAATTCCTGGATGCGGTTTTCCACGACAGTTTTTGCTTCTGGAGGTAACTGTCCGATAACAGCACGACATCCCGCTTTAAGGATACCGGCTTTTTCTCCAGCGATATCGGCTAAAGTTGGGCCTAAATTTTGCCAATGTTCGCGAGAGATGGAGGTGATGATGGAGACGAGGGGCCGATCGCAAACATTAGTCGCATCCAATCGTCCTCCCAATCCCACTTCTATTACAGCTATATCTACTTTTTGTTGCGCGAAATATAGCCAAGCAGCAGCAGTGATAACTTCAAATTGGGTAGGAGATTCTGCATTTGGGTTAATCGCAGATTGAACTTGCAGAAGTAACTGTTGTAATTCTTCTGATGAAATCGGTTTTTCGTTGATACAGATGCGTTCGTTCCAATCGATTAAATGGGGAGAAATATATCTTCCGACGCGATAACCCGCCTCAGTTAGGACTGAAGAGAGATAAGCGCAAACGGAACCTTTACCATTTGTTCCGGCGACGTGGATAATCGGTACTTGGTGATGGGGGTTGTTTAAATTGGCTAGGAGTTGTTGAATGCGATCGAGTCCGAGATGGACGCCGAAACGTTGGAAGGGTTTGAGGATAGAGTCGATGTTCATATTATTTAGATTATATATGTAAATATAGAACAAGGGGTTATCTAATTTGCTGCTGTCGATGTAGAGGAGTTGAAGGGTTTGGTTTTTACTGAATGGTCAAAATTAGACAAAAAGATTTATCGCAAAATTGTCGAATTGATTAAAGATATAGACCGATCGCCCTTTGAAGGATTGGGTAAACCTGAACCTTTGAAATACGAGTTAAGTGTCTAGGTAAGGGCGCATTGATAATGAACATCGTTTAGTTTACGAAGTGACCGATGAATAAATTGTAATTGTGGCTTGTAAGTATCATTACAGTGAATAGTCGTATATCAGGCAGAAAAACTTTGCCATTATATGCTTGCCTCTGCTACAAAAGCTTCGAGTATTGAGGATTCAGCTTCTAGTACCGATTCTCCAAAAGTTTCAATATGAAATAAAATAGCCGATCGCACATCATTTAGAGCTTCTTCATAGGTATCACCTTCACCAACTACAACCCCCTGAATACCTAAAGGATAGGCAACATAACCATCAGGGTGCTTTTCCACAATGATTTTGATATTTTTCATAGTTACTTCTACCAAAAAACAACGGAGTTGGATCGAATTGGATTAGGGTTAAGGTTGGCCAATATTCTACTTTGATTATAGCCTCACTGGGACTTTGGGGGTCAGAAACCGGGTTTCTCAAAGCTTTCTCAAGTCTCCTCTAACCAGGTTTGAATCGCAGATAACAGGTTGGGTTGATCGGGGGGAAAACCTTTTAACGGCGCTTCTAGGAGTTCGTCGGTTAGCCATGCTATAGACAGGATGTTGGTGAGTTTGTGGCAAAAGGTGATCAGTTCTGGGGTGGGATGTTCGCAATGGGTAAGGAGAATCGCGAGTTTGGGTAGATCGCGGTTGCGTTTGAGTTGTTGGAGGTGTCCACGCAGTTTGCTGGGAGTGGTGACTTCTTCAGGATAATCTTGATTGGGAAGGGCTTTGTCCCAGATCAGTTGGCAGAGGGTTTGGGCGATTTCGCTTTCTCTGGTTTCGGTGGCTAGGATGTGGGCTTTGAGGCAAAAAATGGGCAGATTTTGCAGTTGCCCGAAAAGGTCAATCTGTTGAGTTTCTAGGCTGTCAACGGTTGAGTTATGCCCTACTGGGGTCTGTTCTGCAACTTCTGGATGGGGGGTTGTGGGGGGATGATGCCATGCTTGATAAAATTGGGGATAGGGCAGGTTGGCGGCGCAATCCCAAACGACTTTGTAGCATTCATAAAATCGGTGAAAGTTGTTTTCGTAAACTTCATTGCTGAGGCAATCTTTTAAGGCTGAGACGACACCTGCATATTGTTGGGGTGTGGTTAATATTTCCCCTAAACTCTCAGCCGCCTGCCAACGGGTATCTTCATCCTCAGTGGTTTGGAGAACTTGGAGCAATCCGGCGATCGCATCGGGATTTCCTTGTCCGATTTTCCCTAAACTATCAGCCGCCAGCCAACGGGTATCTTCATCCTCAGTGGTTTGGAGAACTTGGAGCAATCCGGCGATCGCATCGGGATTTCCGGGGTCGATTTTCCCTAAACTATCAGCCGCCAGCCTACGGGTAGATTCATTCTCAGTGGTTTGGAGAACTTGGAGCAACCCAGCGATCGCATCGGGATTTCCTTGTCCGATTTTCCCTAAACTATCAGCCGCCAGCCTACGGGTTACTTTATTCTCAGTGGTTTGGAGAACTTGGAGCAACCCAGCGATCGCATCGGGATTTCCTTGTCCGATTTTCCCTAAACTCTCAGCCGCCCGCCTACGGGTATCTTCATTCTCAGTGGTTTGGAGAAGTTGGAGCAACCCGGCGATCGCATCGGGATTTCCTTGTCCGATTTTCCCTAAACTATCAGCCGCCAGCCTACGGGTATCTTCATCTTGGCAATGTTCAATAATGTCAGTAAGTTCTGTAATAGTCCGTTGTCGAATCGTTTCTGATATTGTCTTTCTCGCCCCTTTCTCAATCGGATCGAGATAAGTCATCCATTTTTGTTTATCAATATCAAATTTGCCAAACCCCCACTTCACCACTTGCCTAACAATCTCAAAAGCCAGGGAACAATCCTTAAATTCATTAATTCCTGCTGATGCTAAAAAATAGGCTTGATATCTATAAGAAACATTTTTACATCCAGCATCAAAATTAACTAATAACTGAATAAACGCCTCTTTCTCCTTATTCGCAATATCTCGCCCCAACCACAACAAAATCACCTGCTTCCACTGCGGTTCAAAAATCCGATATTTCTTCCCCTCAACCAGAAAATTAACATGATTCCGAGGTAAAAAATAATCCCAATCATCCACTGCCAACGCTGCAAAATACTCCTGAAAAGTCGCATGATAAAACGCATAAACCGGATCTTCCGGTTCATCCACATCCACCCCCACCTCATTCAACCAACCCAACTTTAACGCCCTGTCTAACAGAGAATTATTATCCGGTTTCCCCAAATATTCACACACAAACCGATGGGTTAACCGAAACCGGGTTCCCTCCCTTTCTAGGGATGCTTTCGCTAACTCTCCTAAACCTCCATTTAAACGTTGCCTTTCCTCATCTGTCACGGGAAACTCTTTTTTCTTCCACTCATAAATATAGTCCACAAACTTCTGATATAACTTAGCTGTGGTATCCGGTAAATCTCCCTTTCTCCCTTGCCAAATCGAGCATAATAAGGTTAAACGGAGGGGATTGCGGCATAAATCCTGAATCCGTTCCTTCCCAGAAGTTTGCAGTGCTGACCACAAGGATTCAGCTAACCTCACATCCTGTCCTTCCCCTGACAAACCCCGAAACCACTTTTGGATAAACTGCTGCATTTGTTCATCCTGAAACGGTTGGGTGAGATAGGTTTGAAAACCCTGTAACTGCACGGGGTTCGCTTGCCACAGATTCAACCGACAGGAGATAATTAACTGAGCTTGTGTCACCCAACCTTGGAACTTTAAGGCATTCCTAGCTGTATCCCCCATCTCATCCAAACCATCCAACAGTAACCAGACTTTACCATCCTTAAATTTCTGCTCCCAGTCTGCCTTAATTTCCTCTCTAGCAGACCTCAAAGCATCTTTGAGCCAAATTTCTTGTAAATAGTCCCCCAAGCGTTTCTCGCCTAAATCTCGCAGGGGTATCCAAATTACCAAATCATCGGTTTCTTGTAATAACCAAAACGCCAATTTCTGTAATAAGGTGGTTTTTCCCGCTCCGGGTTCCCCAATAATGGCAATATTTTTCTGAGTGGGTTTGCTAATCACTTCCTTGAGAAACTCCGGGTAGGCAAACCGTTTCTCTACTGCTTCTTCTTGTCGGGTGTAATATTCGGAACCGCGATGAGGTTCGATATCCTGTTGGTGTGCTTCATTGCGGTCTTTTTTCGGTTGCACCAGTGCCAAATCAACAAATAACTCTTCTTCAATTAAATTACGATTACAATAAGCGCGACGTAAGACACTATTACTGCTTAACTGTGTCTGACTTTTCAACATCCTCCGACAGACATCTTGCCACTCATCAATCACATATTCCACCGGAAAACCCGCAATCTCTCGACCAATGAGGCGTTTTTTGATTTGGTCGTAGTCGGTTTGGGAACTCTCAACAATGATAATAATACTGCCTTCTTCTACCTTGGCAATGGAAAGGGTGTCATCGTTGAGGAGTGTTTGCAGATGTTGAGTGATTTCGGTGATTTTCTGTTGTGCTTCTTGATAGTTTCCCTTGAGTCCTAATACGCAGCGCTTGAGGATTTCTGAGGGTTTATCCGTTTCCGGTTGTTTTTGTTTCCACTTTGGAAATTTTACTTCCCATAGCCACTTATACGCCAGTTCCCAAGGACTTTCGCCTTTTTGGGATCTCCCTTGTTTAGTGGTTTCGGGAATATCACAGCCTTTTTCCCGCAAGACTGGATAAATGTTGTTCTTTAACTCATCTTGTAGCTTCTGTCCCTTATTATCCAGGTCTTTTGTCCAAGTCAGTACCAATTTATTATTATGTTTATCCGCATTTTCACAGGCGAAGCGACCCAAAAAAGCCGTCCGCGTATCTCCATAAAACTTGTACTGGGTTGCCAAGTCTTCTAAAAACTGCCGTTGATACTTTGGATCGCTCATCTAGCCCACAATAGCTCAACTATATTTTATTTTACGGCATTTCCCAGCAAACGAGATTATTTTTTTAATCTTCATTAATAATTTTCAAGCGATGCGTCAGTCCTGTAATTTGACGGATTTTTCCAGAAACAATTGGACTGCTGAAGCCTCCAGCGTCAAATAGAAAACTTCTATTTGATTTCTATTTATTACTAATTTTATCTCTATTTCTTCTCTCCTACGGTGAAAATAACAAGCAAAAAAGCTTGATTCCATCAATACTTCTGGAGAGACAAATATGGATATTTTACCTGAAAATAAACTTGGGTTTGGGATCGACCAAGCGCCTATCAATAAAATCAAACAACGGGAAGCTCTAGAGAATGCCTATGGCAACTTTGTTGAACCATACATTAATCAGGTGATTGCAGTTAATACACAGTCTTTACCGAATATTCCTGTTGCGTTTCCTGGGTTATGCTGTGCATCGGGATGGTTACTGCTGACAATGTTATATTGTGTTTGGATGCGTTGGCGAGGGAAAAAGTAATTTTGAACTCAAAATTAACCCTAAAAAAAGTAGGCTAGCTTTACGCCAGCCTACTTTTAATTAAATGTCAGTTAAACCTTTATCCAAACAGGTTTAAACCACCTACCGCCATTGCTCCCGCCAACGCAGAAATGGCAACAGAAGTAACAGCCGTACCAAATAGCCACCAAGCAGCGGTTGCAGCCGCTTTCCGGGTTTCTTCCCCTTGCTTCTTGGCTTTCTCCTTGATATCTTCAAAGCGTTTCTTAGCTTGCTCTTGCAGGCGTTCGCCTCGTTTCTGTACACTATCGCGTGCAGACTCAATCTGATCGATAATGCGGTTAGCATCAACCTCAGAAATATCTTCGCGAGAACTGATGATGGCGACTAAGGTATCGCGATCGAAGTGACTCAAACGCTCTTTTACTGCATCAAATCCCGCTTGCGGATCGTCAAACACTTTGCGGAAATCTCGCTTGATGCCTTCATAGTTGAGTTCGGGACGTTCGAGCGAGTTCAGGTAACCGCGAATTCGGGTAAAAATACCATCAAGTGCCGATTGTATTTTACCTTGAACGTTCTCAACTTGTGCGACGAATTGGTCGCGAACAGATACGATTCGATCGGCAATCTGATTCGCTTCTTCTTCGGAGGTATCCTCACGTTGAGATAGCAGCGCCACAAGGGTAGAACGATCGAACTCCTTGAAGCGATCGCCTATAGTCCCTATCCCCGCTTTTGGATCGCGGAATAACAATTGCAAATCTCGCTTGATACCTTCAGGACTGAGTTCTTCCTTGTTGGTATTTCGGAGATAACTTTCCAGATTTCCTTGCAAATCTTGCACCTTATCTTTGGCGCGAGATGCTAGCTGGCGGGGTGCTTTCACAAAGCTACTAATGCTTTCTTGCACCTGGTCTATTATCTGATTAACCCGTTCTTCGCTCAAGTCTTCCCGCTGACTCAGCAATTTCACCAAGCTTTCGCGATCGACCTGCGACAGTCTTTCTCGTAACGCCAAAGCACCTTCTTTGGGATTCTCGAATAGTTTGGCTAAATCTTGCTTAATGCCTTCAGGGTCGAGTTCTTGCAAGTTAGTGTTCCGCAGATAATCAGCGATTTGGGTCGTAACTTGGTCGTACTGTTCCTTAGCTTTATCTGCAACTTTTTGCGGTGCTTGCAAGATGCTATCTCGTACCGATTCAATCCGATCGACGCTCTGATTGATTTGTTCCTCGCTGAGATCGCCTCGTGCTGTCAGCAATTGCACCAGAGTATCGCGATCGAATTGAGAAAGTCTTTCTCGTAATGCTGATAATCCCGCTTGCGGATCGTCTAGGAGAGTTTGGAAATCTCGCTCGATCCCTTCAGGATTCAATTCTTCCTTATTGGTATCCCGCAAATAAGATTCAACTTTTTGGCGGAATTCTTGTGCTTTGGATTTCGCTTGTTCTTGCAATTCTTGCGCTTGTGAGAGGACGCGATCGCGCGTTTCCTCCAACTTACCGATCAGTCGATCCGCTTCTTCGGGACTAAAATCTTCTCGCTGTCCCAGGAATTGCACCAACGTATCGCGATCGAACTTACCGATGCGAGATTGCAACGCCTCAAATCCAGCATCTGAATCTGACAAAAGTGCTGCAAAATCCCGTTCGATACCTTCTGGATTCAATTCCTCTTTTCCAGTCGATCGCAGATAATTTTCAATGCGACTGCGGAGGTCTTTAGCTTGTTCTTCAGACTCGCCAGCTTGAACACTATTCAAAACTTCCGTCCGAATCTCTTCTAACTGGTCGGAAATTTCATTTACCCTATCCGCATCGAAATCGCCGCGCTGATTCAGGAATTGCACGAAATTATCCCGATTCAGTTGTTCCAATTGCTGACGAACTAACGCGGGTGCAGCTTCAACATCGTGGATGACTTCTTGGAATTCCTGCTTGATAGTTTCTCTGTTCAGGTGCCAAGGTTGGGAATTGAGGATGTAGTTTTCTACATCTCCCAGAATCGGATTAAACTGTAGCGAAGGCAGATTTTCTTTTACCTTGCTGCCAAGTTTTTGCGCTTGTTCCGTCGCTTGTCCTGTCAGTTTTTGCAACTGAGAGGAAATTTTTTGCACATCAGCGTCGTCGAGGTCTACCCTCTCCAAAAGTGCCGTCATCGCTGCACCAATGCCAGCTTGTAGGGCTCGATTCATCATGCCGTTGCCAGACTGTTCCTTATCGTGTCCGTTGCCGATCGCTTGAGCAAACTTAGCGGTAATATCGCCAGACTTGAGTTCTTCTGGGGCAGCAGACTTGAGATAATTAACTAATTCAGCTTGCGGATCTTTCGGCTGTTGCCGACCCAATACTTGCTGCCAAACAGATTCTAGCTGCTCTGCCACGCGATCGATATCTTTTTTGGAGAAATCGGTGCGACTGCTAACTAAATCAACAAAAGTTTGGCGATTGATATTCTTGATAACATCGCTGTCAGCTAGAGATTTTACATCTACATCGCTGAGTAACTTTTCCAAATCACCGCGAATCGATTTTAAATCTAGCTTTGGCAGCTGCAAATCGCTCAAATAATCCTCTACTGTTTCCCGGATACTGCTGGGGTCTATAGCAGAGGATAATTCGCGGCGAACTGCTGCTACAGATGCTTCAACGGTATTAACAATCTGCTTGTTGGCAATGTTTCCGCCAACAGCTGCGGTTGCTATACCCATAACTCCTTGAGCGCCTGAAGTTGCCGTCTTCACTGCGGAACCAATCAACGAACCTACTGCATTAGAACTCGTCCAAATTAGTAGCAAGAAGTACGCTGACCAGATCGTGACGCCAATAATTGCCCCTACAGTCACGCTGTTTATAAGGCTCAATTTCACCGCCAAAAAACAAGCGATAAATAAGGCGATGTTGACAGTTAATAAGGCCCCAGCGCCTACCTTTCCCTCAATATTGCGAAATTTCTTGCCCCAGCTTTCTTCATCATCACCATCCAATTCTATTGCATCATCCCGGTCTGAAATCTTGGCGGCAAGGGCTAAGTTTGTTAACAAAAATTGGAAGGCGAATGCCATTAGCACGCCTGCACTCAAGGCCACAAAAAAGTGAGGCCCCGAAAAGATCAGCGTGATATTTTCGTTTTCTGGGATTTGGGCTATCGAGAAGGGGTTGATACCCAATCCCAGTACAATTTTGACATTTGAAAACATGATATTTTCCTCATCAAAGCTTAATCCCACGCAAAATATTATTTGCGTGAGAACATGATGTGTAGTTAGTTACGCTTCATATTAGAAAATAGATAGGTATAAAGCATCCTTCTGGCGAATTAAAAATTATCAGTTATTGCAGCTAATATCTAGCTCTAAAGCAGTACCAAATAATAAAACCGACTGTCCTAGAAGTATAAGACAGTCGGTTTTGTAGGGCTTTCCCCTACTTAGGGTGATAAGTAAAACTGATTAAGTTGCTCAAATGCTTGTGAGCGCGGGCATTTTCCATAGCTAATGCCCAAAAAACCGCGTTTTCCAGCACAAGTAGGGGAGAAACGCCTGGATTAAGCTTGCTTGTTGAAAAATGCTTGAGCTTGTGCTATTCCAAGCTTGCCGACGTTGTAAAATGCCCAACCACCTGCTAGGAGCAGTGGCAGCAAAACGACTATCAAACGCCAATCCATGTCTAATTCCTCCCGGTTAAAGATTTATAAAGGATTCTCATCTTGCTTATATTTTGCGATGAAGTTGGCTAAATTTCCAGTACCTTGGGAGTTGTTAGGGCGATCGATCCGCGCCAGCGAAACCCAGATCCGTCCCTTTGCCAGCGTGAACTAGAGCCAGCTTCTCATAACGCTGGGCGTGTTCGATTAGTTCAGCAGCTTCAGCATCAGAGATATCGCGCAACTTTTTGGCGGGGACACCGACAACCAGGGACAAAGGGGGCACGTCCTTCGTCACCACGGAACCAGCACCAATAATTGCACCGTGTCCGACTCGCACGCCGTCAAGCACCACCGCACCAATGCCGATGAGGCTACCTCGTTCAATATAAGCTGAATGAACGACAGCTCGATGTCCGATCGTCACAAAATCTGACAAAATGGTTGGCTTGCCGGGATCGCCGTGCAAAATCGCCCCATCTTGGATATTAGTGCATTCTCCGATTTCAATTCGCTCTACATCCCCACGCACGACAGCGCCGTACCAGATGCTGACTCCTGCTGCTATCTTCACCCAACCCATGACAACGGCATTTGGGGCGATAAAGGCAGCTTGAGATACATCGACGCTCGGCCAGTAGGGAGAGGACAATAGTTTACTCAGATTGTTTACGTTTATTAGTATATAGCCATTGGCAAAGATGTTAAGCTTTCACTAGATGTACCCAGAGGCACTGGGAAACTTCCAGCTATGCGGCTGGTAAGTAGCCCCCAATGGCTAGATATCAGAGTTTAAGACCTTGACTTTTCCACAAGTTAAGGTAGTCTGCTCCCAAGAATCCCATTCCTAATTAGGCGATCGGGAATGTCACAATAAACTTGCTGGCACTGTTGCAAACAAAATATGCCAATCCGCACTTCATGATGAATCCAGGCTTGCAATACCCAATATTTGGCCCGGAGATTCAGTGTCCCCACTGTCGCCAAACGATTCCGGCGCTGACGCTGACGGATACTTATTTATGTCCGCGTCATGGTGCCTTTGAGTCCAATCCAAAAACGGGTGAACTCATCCATCTCCAGTCTGGTCGGCAATGGCGGCTGTGGAATAATGAATGGTATCGGCAGCACACCCATCCAGATGGGATTCGCTTTGAAATTCACGAGGCTCTAGACCGACTTTACACTCAAGGTTACCGCGCCACAAGGGTGATTGTGGCTCGACGCTATCAAGATTTGATTAGCGGTTACTTGGAACGCAGCACGCCTTGGCGGGATAAGTCGGAGTCGGGTCGTCCTCGACTTTACGGTTTGCCGGTTGATTTTAGTCCTGACGCGGAAGATGAACCGTGCTGGGATGTAATTAATTTTGACCTGGAAAAAGAGCCCGGTGTACCCGTTCGATATCCTTATTTCCGATTGTTTGAATAATAGACCTCTCCAAAAAAGAATGTAGAGACGTTGCATGCAACGTCTCTACAAGGGTTCAAGGGTTAGCACCTTTAATTTCTGGAGATGTCTAATAAACTAATGACCAATGACTCATTACCGATGACTCATGACTCATGACTAAGGACAAATTATGCACCACGCTTCGATTCGCACTGCGAATATCCATCGCGCGATCGCATTCTACGAACTGCTAGGATTTACTGTATGCGATCGCTTTACTACGGGATACACCCTCGCCTGCTGGATGGAAGGTTTGGGTGGACGCATCGAATTGATCCAAATCCCCGAACCAAAACCTGCACCCGATGCTTTTGGGGACGAACATTATGTCGGGTATTATCATTTATCTTTCGATCTCGCTAACGCGACCGATGATTTACCCACTTGGTTAGCATCCCTGCAAGAACGCTTTGCTGAGGCGTCGGCAGAAAACCCAGACCAATTCCAACCGCTGAAGGTGCTATTAGAACCGACTCAGCAAATAATTGGCTCTAGCGTTTACGAAGTCGCTTTCATCGCTGACACCGACGGCTTACCTCTGGAATTCATCCGTCTTCTTCCAGACAAAAAAGAGCAAATAAATCTTTTACTATAATATAACCTTAAGATGCTACACTTTAACCCGATAACCAAACTGGCAAGGAGCAGTGAATAGATTTGAAATGACTAATTCCGATCGGGCCAACCAAGATGAGATTTCTAGTCCGGTAGAAAATTTATCCTCTACATCGAGTCCAAATATGTCGTTAATCCTGAAGAGCGTCGAGTATTTCTTTCTGGCTGCTTTTGTTTGTGCTGGCATCATTAACTTTTTTTTGCCAGGAAATCCAGTTGAAGTTATCTGGTTAGCTGCTCTTGTTTCGCTTTGGCTGTTTGTTTTTCTAACGAATAGACAACTCTCTAGTAACGTTAGGTTTGGGGAAAATCAGTCAGAGATTGCCAAGAAAGCCGAACTCTATAGCTATCTATCGGGTAATAATAATTTATCAGAAAGCAACCAGATAAATCCGGCCAGAGAAAAGGCTCTACAGTATTGCAAAGAGTTGATAGAGGATTATAAAGCAACTCGAAGTAATTCCAGAAATTTTTACTATAGTTTGCAACTGGCGACCGTTGTTTTTTCGGGAATCACACCAATATTGGTTTTAGTAGACAAGTTGGATATAGGGATTTCGTGGTTCAAGTGGCTGCCTGTAATATTCCCTGCGATCGCATCTATAGTGGCTAGTGTGGTGACATCCTTTCCTTTTCAGGAAAATTGGATTGCTGCTAATAAAAGCGTAGAATCATTAGAAGCAGAGGAGGAAAAATTCATATTAGGAGTGACTCAACCTTATCGTTGCTATGATGTAGACGACGAAACGGAACGTCAAAAAAAGGCCAAACAGGCAATAGAAAACTTTATTGTTGAGGTGAATAATATTCATCTTAAGCAAGTAGAAGATTCGGGGAAAACCAAGTCAAAGGAGGACAAGAGCGAGTCAGGTCAATCTGCTGAGTCAAAGTAGGGGAAAGTGCGATATGCCTACGGCAGGCTACGCCAACGCATTTTTAGCTCAAACTAAAATAGTCGATCGGCAAGTTTCTAGTGGCAGACTAGAGTATATTCAGGGCGCTCATCTCACCAAGATTAAATTCACGCCTGGGTCTCTAGAAAATTTATGTCCTTTTTAACTACTTGTTGGCGTCGATACCGCATTCCCGCATTGTTGTTTAGCCTCTGCTTGAGCTATGTGGTGCTGTTTTCTGGCGAAACTGCGAACATTCAGCCAGCAGCAGCTACCATGCCCAAGATTGAGGAGGCGATCGCACTTTCCCAATCATCTGCGGTCACGCCAGCAGATGAAACATCCCTCTCCCTGACCCAAAACGTTCGCAAAACGGTGCTGGAAAATGGACTCACCGTTTTAACAAAAGAAGTGCATACAGCGCCGGTAGTCACCGTCCAGGCGTGGTATAAAGTGGGGTCGCGCAACGAAGAACCCGGAGTAAATGGGATTGCACACCAGCTAGAACACATGATGTTCAAAGGCACTACGAATCGCCCGATTCAATTTGGTCGGCTTTTCAGCGCCCTGGGGAGCAACTCGAACGCTTTTACCAGCTACGACGAAACAGCCTACTTTGGCACAGTGGAGCGGGACAAACTCCCAGCAATGCTGGTATTAGAAGCAGACCGGATGGAAAACGCCTTCATCGGTGCAGATCAACTCGCCAGCGAAAAGCGGGTGGTGATTTCCGAATTGCAAGGCTACGAAAATTCGCCGGAATATCGACTAGACCGCGCCGTAATGCGAGCCGTGTTCCCTAATCTGCCCTATGGTTTGACCGTTGGGGGCACCAAAGCGGATGTGGAAAAGTTTACGGTAGAGCAGGTACAGCGTTACTACAACAACTACTACAGCCCTAATAACGCCACCTTGATAATTGTGGGAGATTTCCAAACCGAACCCACCCTCAAGGCGGTTAGAGAAATATTTGGCAAACTTCCCAACCGAGCGGGAGAGCGGGAGAGCGGGAGAGCGGGAGAAAATGTACCTTCAAACGCCCCCACCCCCCATTCCTCCACTCCCATCGTGTTGCGGGAGGCAGGTAGCGCACCTTTGTTGAAGGTGGTGTACCCGTTACCGCCGACCAATCACCCCGATGTGGCGGCGTTGAAGGTAATGGATTACATTTTGACTGGGGGGCGCAGTTCTCGGATTTATCAAGCTTTGGTGGAGTCGGGTCTAGCTAGCGATGCAGGAGGCTACGCAGCTAATTTAATTGGCGGGGGTTGGTATCAACTTTCGGCTACAGCAGTTCGAGACCGGAAAGTGACGGAAATCGATCGCGTTCTTGGGGAAACGATCGCGGATTTACAAAATAAAAGCGTCACAGAAGAAGAACTGAACCGAGCTAAAGCCCAATTCCGGGCTGCGGTTATCTTGGGTAACCGAGAAATAACAGCCCAAGCTATGCAGCTGGGCGACGACTATATAAGTACGGGTGACTACAGCTATACAGACAAGCTGTTGAAAGAGGTTCAGGGAGTTAGCGCCGCTGATGTGCAGCGAGTGGCAAAAGAATACCTCAAAGAATCCGATCGCACTGTAGGCTACTTTGAGCCAACCCAGCTGACAGATCAAGGCGGTGCGACCACAAGCAATAACAGTCAAACTACGGAACACTTCAACCTGGGGCCACCAGTAGACCCAGCGGAAGTGGCGAAGTATCTACCGAACTTTACTTCATCAGGTATATCCACAACTCAATCATTGCCAGAGTCATTCAAACTGAGTAATGGTTTGCAAGTGTTGCTTTTATCCGATCGCAGTACGCCAACGATAACCCTGAGCGGTTACATCCAAGCAGGGACGGAATTTGACTTGTTAGCATCGGCAGGCATAGCTTCTCTGACAGCAGAAAATCTTCTGAATGGCACCAAGACTAAAGATGCTCTAACTCTAGCGAAAACCTTGGAAGAGCGAGGCGCGAGTCTGAGCTTTGCGGCGACTAGAGAGGGTGTAAGCTTTGATGGGTATAGTTTATCGAAAGACTTGCCTACATTAGTTCAGACCTTAGCTGATGTTTTGCAGAATGCCAACTTTCCAGAAGATCAGCTGGAACTAAGCCGTCAGCGATCTTTAACACAACTTAAAGAGCGGTTCGATAACCCAAGTTACTTGGCATATCGAACATTGCAACAAACTATTTACCCAAGCAAACATCCCTTCCACGTCTATCCCACCAACGACAGCCTGAAGCGCATTACCGATGCCGATGTGATGCGTTTTTATCAGGCGCATTACCGCCCCGATACTACCGTGCTGACTGTGGTGGGGGACTTTGAAGCGCAAAAGGTTCGATCGCTCATCGAAACCCAATTAGGCAGTTGGAAAGCCAGCGGTAAAGCACCACGTCTCGATTTTCCCAGCGTACCCATGCCTGAAAAAGTTGTCCGCTTGAATCCGGTAATACCGGGCAAATCACAAGCGATCACTTTTATGGGATATCGCGGTATAAATCGCCAAGATCCGCGTTACTATGCCACATTGGTGCTAAATGAGATTCTGGGTGGCGATACTCTATCGAGTCGGCTGGGAAATGAAATTCGCGATCGCCTTGGTCTTACCTACGGGATCTACAGCGCTTTCCAAGCCGGAAAGGAGCCCGGTTTGTTTCTGATTAATATGCAGACAGCCCCGGAAGATACCAATAAAGCGATCGCCAGTACCCTGGGCCTATTGCAACAAGTTCACGCTCAAGGCGTCAGCAGTGCCGAAGTAGATACTGCCAAGCGTTCCCTGATTAGCAGTTACACTGTTCAACTAGCAGACCCCGACTCGTTAACATCGGTAATTCTGATGAACGAAGTTTACGGACTTTCTCTAGCAGAAATTCGCGATTTTACTCGTAAAATCCAAGCAGTCAGTCTGGAACAAGTTAACCAGATAGCCAAAGATTTGCTGCAACCCGATAACTTAGTTGTCGTAACGGCGGGGCCATCTGTGTCTCCGGCGGCGTTGCGATAGTTATAGCTAGGGGCTAGCCCCTAGCAAGAGAGCCCCTAGCTATATGAATGAGACAGAATTTTCACAGAATCTAAGCATTCCCGAACTGCTAAAAGTCCAAGCCGAAAGAAACCCAGACAAGATTGCCATTGTCGCACCAGGACGAATTCCACTGACTTATGGCCGTTTGTGCGATCGCATTAGTGAGGTAGCTACCACATTGAATCTGCTAGGTGTGAGTCGCAACGATCTTGTAGCGATTACGCTTCCTAATGGCCCTGAAATGGCTGTAGCCTTTTTAGCGATCGCCTCTAATGCTATCTGTGCGCCTCTCAATCCAGCCTATCGCGCCGAAGAATTTGATTTTTATTTGTCCGATCTCAACGCCAAAGCACTGATTATTCAGTCGGGAATTGCCGAACCAGCAAAAGCGATCGCTAAAAAACGAGGCATTCCCATCATCGAACTCTCCCCTATATTAGAAGCAGAAGCTGGTAGTTTCACCTTAACTTATCAAGACTTTCCTCAAAATCCCAAATCCCAAATCCCAAATCCCAAATCCGATGATGTAGCTTTAGTCCTGCATACATCCGGCACAACTTCCCGTCCCAAAATAGTCCCTTTGACTCATGTTAACCTCTGTACGTCGGCGCATAACATTCGCATTGCGCTGAATTTAGCAGAAAGCGATCGCTGCCTAAACGTAATGCCCCTATTTCACATTCACGGACTCATCGGCGCATTACTTTCATCCCTGAGTGCTGGTGCTAGTATCGTTTGCACAGAGGGGTTTTACGCACCCCAATTCTTTAATTGGTTAGAAGAATTTTCCCCCACTTGGTATTCAGCAGTTCCAACCATGCACCAAGCAATTTTAACCCGTGCAAAAGCAAACCAAGATATCATTTCTCGTCACCAAATCCGGTTCATTCGCTCCTCCTCAGCGCCCCTACCGCCACAAGTGATGGTAGAGTTAGAACAGGTATTCAATGCGCCTGTAATTGAAGCTTATGGGATGACAGAAGCCTCCCATCAAATGACTTGCAATCCCCTTCCGCCTAGAGTGCGTAAACCCGGTTCAGTTGGTATAGAGGCTGGGCCAGAAATAGCGATTATGGACGATGCAGGTAATTTACTTCCATCCCCAGTAGTGGGAGAGGTTGTCATCAAGGGAAATAACGTAACTAAAGGCTATAAAAATAATCCCGAAGCAAATGAGAAAGGGTTTACTAATGGTTGGTTTCGGACAGGAGATTTAGGGTATTTAGATATAGATAAATATCTATTTTTAAAGGGGAGAATTAAAGAAATTATTAATCGAGGGGGCGAGAAAATTTCCCCCCGCGAAGTGGATGAAGTGCTGCTGGATCATCCCGCGATCGCTCAAGCCGTTACCTTTGCCGCTCCCCACACGCTTTTAGGTGAAGATGTCGCCGCTGCGGTAGTTCTGCGGGAGGGAACCTCAGCAACCGAACCGGAAATTAAAGAATTTGCTGCCAAGAGACTTGCTGATTTTAAAGTTCCTCGTGTAGTTCTGTTTGTAGATGAAATTCCTAAAGGGCCGACAGGAAAACTTCAGCGAATTGGCCTAGCCGAAACGCTAGGACTTACTGCCTCCAATCCAACAGAGCCTAAAGCAGAATACGCTCCTCCTCGTACAAATATAGAAGCCAAATTAACAGAAATCTGGTCTGATATTTTAGGTATTGAGCAAGTTGGGATTCATGACAATTTTTTCCAGTTAGGTGGAGATTCTATCCTGGCCGCTCAAATCGTCAATCGCGTGCGAGAAGCCTTGCAAGTAGAATTGTCGTTTCTGATCTTCTTTCAACAACCCACATCTGCTAAAATGGCAGTGACAATTGCCCAAATTCAGGCAGAAACATTAGAGGATGAGGAGTTAGCGGATATGTTGGCTGACATTGAATCTCTTTCGGATGAGTCAGCCCAAAACCTGCTTGATGGGATGCGGTAAAGAAACAACAAAAGCGCTCGTGAATACATCAAAAAGATAGTAAATATAAGGTTTAGGTCAGCAAATATGGATGATATTAACCAACGAATTGCCCAACTCTCTCCTGCCAAACGAGCGCTGCTAGAGCAAAAACTCAAAGAAAAAGCTGTCAAAGCAAACCTCGAACAAACTATCTCCCGGACAACCGATCGCACTCTCTTATCATTTTCCCAAATTCGCATCTGGCTAGTAGACCAGTTAGAACCAGGAAATGCTGCTTATAATCGCCCTAGCAATATTCACTTAGCGGGTCAGCTAAATGTTGCAGTCCTGGAGCAAAGCCTCAATGAAATTGTGCGTCGCCACGAAATTTTACGCACTAGCTTTCCAGCCGTCGATGGTCAACCTGTTCAAGTAATTGCTCCCACTCTGACCCTAACTTGGCCAATTGTAGAACTAAGTCATCTACCTACAAATGAGCGAAAAGCTGAAGTCCAACGTCTTGCAGTCCAAGAGGCGCAGCACAGTTTCAATTTATCTCAGTTGCCTTTAGTGAGGGCAACCTTATTGCGACTAGACCCGGAAGAGCATATTCTGCTGTTGACAATGCACCACATCATCTTTGATGGGTGGTCTATGGGAGTTTTGCTCAAAGAACTCGTAGCACTCTACGATGCGTTCTCTACCGGAAAACCTTCTCCGCTACCAGAGTTAGCAATTCAATACGGAGACTTCGCCCAGTGGCAGCGAGAGCGACTGCAAGGCGAAGTATTGGATCGGCAGCTTGCCTACTGGAAAAAGCAACTGAGTGGCAATTTACCCGTGCTGGAGTTACCCACAGATCGATCGCGATCGGCAGTCCGTACTTTCGGGGGAGCAAAGTGGTCGCTATTGTTACCCAAAAATCTTAGCGAATCACTTAAAACCTTGAGTCAGCAGGAAGGGGTGACGTTGTTTATGACCCTGCTGGCAGCTTTTCAGATATTGCTCTATCGGTATACGGGTCAGGATGACATTATTGTAGGCACTCCGATCGCCGGACGCGATCGCATAGAAACGGAAAAACTAATTGGGGTTTTCATTAATACCCTAGTTTTGCGGACTCAGATAGATACAAACTCCACATTTCGGGAGCTATTAAGTCAGGTACGCGAGGTAGCTTTAAGAGCCTATGCTCATCAGGATATTCCATTTGAGAAGTTAGTAGAAGAACTACACCCAACGCGAAACTTAAACCATACCCCACTGTTTCAGATATTATTTCAACTCAGAAATATGCCAAAGGTGGTAGTAGAAGCACAAGGCTTAAAAATAGAGGATTGCCAGTTAGATACGGGTACAGTTGGGTTAGATCTAACCTTAGATATCGCTGACGAATCTGAAGGGTTGCGCTGTGTATTCCGGTACAATACAGACTTGTTTGATTCTGTCACCATCGAGCGGATGGCAAATTATTTCCAAACGTTGTTAGAAAGCATTGTTATAAATTCGGAGCTACAACTTTTAGAACTGCCGCTATTAACAAAAGTCGAACGATATCAATTAGCGAGGAAGTTTAATGATGCCAACTCTCAGGTAGAGGGAGAAGATTTCATCAACGATCGCCGCCGCTCAAACTTGACAGCTAATCAACTCATAATTTGGTTATCACAGCAATTAAATCCAGATACACCTATCTATAATAATGCAGTTATTGTTACCATCCTAACCGATATTTCTCCAGAACACTTCCAAAAAGCATTCCAGGCGCTTATTAATGCCAGCGATGCCTTACGGACAATCATTGAGGAAATTGATGGAGTACCGCAGCAAAGGGTTATCGCCAATTTCCCCTATACAGTGGAATATTTAGATTTCTCACAAGCTTCAGATATTGCTCGCCTTCCAGCTTGGGTAAATAAGCGTTCCCAGATTATATTCAATTTAAATAAATGCTTATTTGATTGCGTACTAATAAAATTATCAAAAAATAAATTTATTGTTTACTTCAAAACACATCAAATTATTGTAGACGGTTTATCATTTGAATTCATTTTTGATTATCTATCAATATTTTATGATTATTCGGCGAACCAGCGGTTGCAAGGACAGCTAGAACTTCCTCAATTTCAAGATTACATAGATTACGAGCGAACCTATCAAAACTCTGACCGATATTTTAGAGCAAAAGCTTATTGGGAACAAAAGCTGGCAGAAGACATCGAGCCGATTGCATTTTATGGTAAAAAAATTATCAAGCAGACGACACTCGTAAAAAGAGTTTCTTACAATTTAGGCGTTGCTCGAACTCAAAAAATTAAAACTATTGCAACTCAAAAAGATGTAGCAGTAAATACAGTAAACACATCCCTGTTTAATATTTTTTTAGCGGCTTTTGCAGTTTATCTTTACAAGATTGATAACAACCGTCATATTTCGATTGGAATGCCATTGCACAATCGACGTTTGAAAATTTTCAAGAAATCTATCGGTGCTTTTGTGCAAACTGTGCCGCTGCGAATTGTAATTCAAACAGACGACACTATTTTCTCATTAATTAGTCGAATTGCCAGTACAACCTCTGAGGCTATTAAATACGGGCAGTATGCGATCGTAAGTTCTTTCCAAAAACCAATTTATGATGTGGTATTGAATTACGAACTACAATCAAAGTCGGAATTTGGGAAAGCCAAGATAACAAGTGAATCTATTCATTCAGGGCATGGATATGAAAGCCTTGTCGTCAAAATACGCGATTGGAATGAATCGGAAAATCTTTTTTTAGATTTCGATTTTCATCAAGATATTTTTGATGAAGAATTGCAAGGGTTAGCCATTCAACATTTTATGAACGTGCTAGATTCATTGTTAGAGAGTATAAACCAACCTATTGCTAATATCAATTTGCTTTCTCCTGGAGAGAAAGAGCGTATTTGCTTTAAATTCAACCAAGCAAAAGCCGAATTTCCAATCGACCAAACTATTCCACAGCTTTTTGAAGCCCAGGTTCAAAAAACGCCAGATTGGCTAGCTGTCGTTTTTAAAGATCAAACTTTCACCTATGCACAGTTGAATGCCAAAGCAAATCAATTAGCGCATTATCTTCAGTCTTTGGGGGTGAAGCCAGAGGTACTGGTAGGTTTGTGTGTGGAACGTTCCCCAGAGATGATTGTGGGACTGTTAGGTATCCTCAAAGCGGGTGGGGTTTATGTACCTTTAGATCCTACTTATCCGACAGAACGCTTAAACTATATGGTGTCGGATGCACAAATATCGCTGTTGTTAACTCAAGAGAAGTTCCAGCATCAGTTTACTGCCAAAGGGGTGTATCAGGTTTGTTTGGAGCGAGATAAAAGTGCGATCGCCCAAGAAAGTAAAGCAAATCCAGTCAGCCACATTACGCCGAATAACTTATCCTACGTCATCTATACGTCGGGTTCTACCGGAAAACCCAAAGGGGTGATGATCGAACATCGCTCTTTGGTTAATTTTACACAGGCTGCTATTTCTGAATATGGATTAAATGAGCGTGATTCTCCTGCGGAGACACTACGCGATCGCGTGCTGCAATTTGCTTCGATTAGTTTCGATACAGCAGCAGAAGAAATCTATCCCTGCCTTACATCTGGTGGGACATTAGTGCTGCGAACTGAGGAAATGTTAACTTCGGTAGCGACTTTCCTGAAAACCTGCCAGGATTTGCAGCTAACAGTTTTAGATCTGCCTACAGCCTATTGGCAACTAATGGTTTCTGAATTAGGAACAACCGATGTAACACTTCCTGAGTCCCTGCGATTGGTAATTATTGGGGGAGAACGAGTTCTGCCCGAATCTGTGAAAATGTGGCAAAAGTGTATAGGCGATTATCCTCAATTAGTGAATACTTATGGCCCGACTGAAGCAACTGTAGTTGCCACAACCTACAGGGTGGCAGCATCAACACCCATAAAGAAAGAAGTGCCAATTGGACGTGCCATTGTTAATGTCCAAATTTATGTTCTCGACCGCAATTTGCAACCCGTTCCTATCGGGATTCCAGGAGAATTACACATCGGCGGTATTGGTTTAGCGCGAGGTTATCTCAACCGCTTAGACTTGACTCAGGAAAAATTTATTCCCAATCCATTTAGTAACGCACCCCAGGCACGCCTTTACAAAACAGGCGATCGCGTGCGCTACCTCAGCGATGGCAACATCGAGTTTCTCGGTCGAATTGATAATCAAGTGAAAATTCGGGGTTTCCGCATCGAACTTGGAGAAATTGAAACAGTCCTCACCCAATACCCAGGAGTGCGAGAAGCTGTCGTTATTCTTAAAGAAGAGCAATCCGGTAACAAACCTCTTATCGCTTACGTTGTCTGCGATCGAGAACAACTTACCCCAACCGAACTATATTCCTTCCTACAGACCAAACTACCAGAATATATGATGCCATCAGCGTTTGTCAGGTTGGAAAAACTCCCTCTAACTCCTAATGGCAAAGTTGACCGTCGTGCCTTACCTTCACCTGAGATAGAAGATACGCTCTCAACCAACTTTGTCTCCCCTCGCACCTCCACAGAGCAGCAACTAGCAGATATCTGGTCATCACTTCTAAAAGTCAAGCGAGTGGGAATCCATGACAACTTTTTTGAACTGGGGGGACATTCTCTGTTAGCCACTCAGGTTGTATCTCGCATTCAGAAAGCTTTCGAGGTGGAGTTACGGTTGCGCGACCTGTTTGAATCGCCTACCATAGCTCAATTGAGCGATCGCATCGAAACAATCCTGTGGGCTAAGTCAGGACAACGCTCATCAACTGAAAACAATCTAGAACAAGGAGAATTATGAAATAATTGAATAATATTTGTATCTAACAAAGCTGTTGGCGCTTTAACGGTTAACCATCTGGAACTCCTCTCGAGCTAATCCCACTATATCAGGATTGATAAATAATGCGGATTTTACTGATTTACCCCCTGTTTCCTCAAAGTTTTTGGTCTTTTGAGAAAACCTTGGCTCTGATGAATCGTAAGGTGTCGTTGCCACCGTTGGGTTTGGTGACTGTAGCAGCTATTCTTCCCCAAGACTGGGAGTTTAAGTTAGTAGACCGGAATTTTCGTCAGATAACTGAAGCGGAGTGGGCTTGGGCAGATTTAGTCATTCTCTCAGCGATGATTGTCCAAAAGCAGGATCTCCTCAATCAAATTCAGGAGGCGAAACAGCGAGGCAAAGCTGTTGCAGTAGGGGGACCTTATCCCACCAGCTTACCCGATGAAGCCAAAGCAGCGGGGGCTGATTATTTGATTCTTGATGAAGGAGAAATTACCCTACCGATGTTTGTAGAAGCGATTGAACGGGGTGACACTGGCGGGGTTTTCCGGTCTGGGGGAGAAAAGCCCGATGTCAGCCGCACACCCATCCCGCGCTTCGACCTACTGGAGTTTGACGCATATATGGATATGTCAGTCCAGTTTTCACGGGGGTGTCCCTTTCAGTGTGAATTCTGCGACATCATTGTCCTCTATGGTCGCAAACCTCGAACTAAAACCCCAGCACAACTCCTGGCTGAATTAGAACGTCTCTATGAGTTGGGGTGGCGACGCAGCATTTTTATGGTGGATGATAACTTCATTGGGAATAAGCGCAATGTCAAACTGCTGCTAAAAGAGTTGAAACCCTGGATGGTTAAACATGATTATCCTTTCTCTTTCACCACGGAAGCATCAGTGGATTTGGCACAAGATCGAGAACTGATGGATATGATGGTGCAGTGTAATTTTGGGGGTGTCTTTTTAGGAATTGAGACACCCGATGCAGAAAGCTTAACTTTAACTCGGAAGTACCAAAATACACGAGACTCTCTGAGTGAAGCAGTTCATGCAATTATGCAGTCAGGGCTGCGGGTAATGGCAGGATTTATTATTGGGTTTGATGGAGAAAAACAGGGAGCAGGCGATCGCATTGTCCAGTTTGTTGAGAAAACGGCTATTCCTGCTGCCATCTTCAGTATGTTGCAAGCCCTCCCTGATACTGCCCTCTGGCATCGGCTCAATAAAGAAGGACGGCTCCGAAGTGGATTGGGCAACATCAATCAAACTACATTGATGAACTTTGTACCAACCCGTCCGTTAGAAGAAATTGCTGGCGAATATGTTGAAGCATTTTGGAAGTTATACGAGCCAGCGCGCTTTCTAGACCGTACCTACCGTCAGTTTCTCATTTTGGGACAGGCAAAGTATCCCAGAATACGACAAACTGCTAAGAAAAAACTGACTTGGGCGATGATTCGACCGCTACTGATTGTTTGTTGGCGGCAAGGGATTGTCAGAAATACCCGTTGGCAGTTCTGGCGCAACCTTTATGGTATATACCAACATTATCGCAGCGGCTGGAAACGTTATTTATTTGTTTGCGCTCAACTAGAGCATTTACTGGAGTACCGCCAGATTGTCAAAGAGCAAATTCAATCCCAATTGGCTGAGTATCTAGCAGCAGAAGCAAAACTGCGAGAGCGGACGGAAGAGTCAGAATTAATCAAAAATAATGCTCAATAATTCCTTCAGAGAAGGCTCATAATTATGCTTTTTAACGGTATATCCGCACTCGGAGGTTTGTTTCGATGAAACCTGTTGAAGAATTTTTATCCGAACTCCGCCGTCTTCAGGTCAAGCTATGGATTGATGAGGGTCGTTTGCGCTATGGTGCTACGCCAGGAACAATGACCCCCGATTTACTGGCGCAAATGAAAGAGCGTAAATCGGAAATCCTGGCATTTCTGGAGCAAGTTAATTCAGATACCCCAGGGCTAATTAAACCCGTTCCCAGAGACAAAGACTTACCCCTCTCTTTTGCCCAAGAAAGATTGTGGTTTCTAGACCAACTAGAAGGCAAAAATGCTGCCTATAATATGGCAATGGCATTACGCCTCAAAGGTAATCTCAATTTAATTGCTCTAGAAGAAGCTTTAAAATCGCTGATTGACCGTCACGAAGTCCTGCGGACTAATTTTGCAACTCGTAACGGGATTCCTGTTACCCTCGTTCGTAGCACTTCTAATTTCTCCCTGCCTTTAGTAGACTTGCAAAACTTATCAGAAACCGAACAATATCCTAAAGTACAACAGTTCGTCAAGAACGAACACTTACAACCCTTCGTTCTTGAAAACGATTCCTTAATTCGAGGAACTTTACTACAACTCCAAGAAAAAGAATATATCCTACTGCTGACCCTACACCACATCATTTCTGATGGTTGGTCGATGAACTTGTTGCGTCGGGAACTGGGAATATTCTACTCGGCTTACGAACAGGGACATCCCTCTTCCTTGCCTTCATTACCTATCCAGTATGTGGATTTTGCCTACTGGCAGCGAGAGCGGTTTGCTGGAGAAGTTTTACAACAAGAACTGTCTTATTGGAAACAACAACTTGATGTAGCACCTCCTTTGCTAGAATTGCCCATAGATCGGCCCCGTCCAACGATTCAAACTTTCAGTGGTGCAAAACAATCTCAGCACCTTTCTCAGACTCTTAGTGAGGCGCTAAATATTTTAAGTCAACGAGAAGGGGCTACCTTATTTATGACGCTGTTAGCCGCCTTCAAAGCTTTACTGTCTCGCTACACGGGTACGCAAGACATTGTAGTTGGATCTCCCGTCGCAGGTCGCAACCGTCCCGAAGTAGAGCAGTTAATTGGTTTTTTCATCAATACTGTAGTGTTACGCACTCATTGGGATGGAAATCCCAGTTTTCGGGAACTGTTGACAACAGTTAAGGAGGTGACATTAGGGGCTTACGAACATCAGGAAATGCCATTTGAAAAGCTGGTAGAGGAACTGCAGCCGGAACGAAATCTCACCTACAATCCTCTGTTCCAAGTATGGTTTAACATGATAAATTTAGAAGCTTCAGCACTGGAACTGCCAGGGCTAACTATAGAGATGTTTTCCAGTGCTGAAGCTTCTGCCAAGTTCGACTTAACTCTGTATGTGCGATCGCAATTTGAGGGCATTAAGCTGGAGTGGGTCTACAATCGGGATTTGTTTAACCCAGAGACGATCGCTTGGATGATGGGGCATTTCCAAACCTTGTTAGAAGCAATTGTTGCCAATCCAGAGCAACCGATCGCTAATTTACCGCTCTTGGGTGAAACAGAACGTCAAAGACTGCGTAACTGTAAAAATTCGGTTCGTCCCAATCAGCCCTTTACAGAATTCCCTAAAGCTGCTATCGAGCAATCAATCCCGGCTCGATTTGAGGAGCAAGTCAGAAAATATCCGCACAATATTGCTATTTATACCAAAAATCATCAGTGGACTTACAGCACCTTAAACCACAAGGCAAATGCGATCGCTCAAACTCTCCTGCAACTGTGTCCATCAGAAAGAATTGCTCTTTTACTTGAACACGATGCACCTGCGATCGCATCCATCTTAGGAGTCCTCAAAGCAGGCAAAACCTACATTCCCCTCGACCCAAGTTATCCCCAACTGAGACTGACTTACATTCTGAAAGATTCTCAAGCTAGTGCCATCTTCACTAACGATCGGAATCTGGCGATCGCCCAAAAATTAACATCCAATAAAATCCAAATCATCAACATTGATGAAATCGACTTGGAATCCTCTTGCAATGAAGTAAATCTATCTACCCCAGATACCCTAGCTTACATTCTCTATACTTCTGGCTCAACCGGACAACCCAAGGGAGTTATCCAAAGCGATCGCAACGTTCTTCATTTCATCAGAAATTACACCAATAATCTTCATATTGCTGCCGAGGATAAGCTAACGCTGCTCTCCTCCTACAGCTTTGATGCAGCAGTCATGGATATCTTTGGAGCCTTATTAAATGGAGCCACCCTATACCCAATTGACATTACAGCAGAAAGTCTAACCTATCTTGTTGATTGCTTAAGACAACAAGAGATTACCATCTATCACTCCACCCCCACCCTCTACCGACACTTTCTCGAAACCTTACCCGGACCCGCTCAAAGTTTAGAAATCCCATTTCCGACAATTCGTTTAGTAGTTTTAGGAGGAGAAGAAGTAGTTAAAAAAGATGTTGATTTGTACAGGGAATATTTTTCAGATAGCTGTCTTTTTGTCAATGGCTTGGGAGGTACGGAATCTTCTTTTCATTTGCAATATTTAATCGATAATCAAACCGTTATTCCTGGTCAGCTAGTTCCCGTAGGTTATCCTTTTGAAGACACCGAAATTTTATTACTTACTGAAGCAGGAATAAATACTGAAGTTTATGGAGAAATTGCCATCAGAAGTCCTTATATCGCTCTAGGTTATTGGCAAAAACCCCAACTCACACAAGCAGTCTTTTTACCCGACCCAGAAGGAGGAAAATGCCGAATTTACCGGACAGGAGATTTGGGTCGTTTAAGAGCCGATGGCACTATAGAATTTTTAGGTAGAAAGGACTTTCAGGTAAAAATTCGCGGCTTCCGCATTGAACTCTGCGAAATTGAAGCGACCCTAGCTCAACACCCAGCGGTTAAAGAAACGGTTGTTATTGCCTCACCAGACATATCTGGGGATAAACGTCTCGTCGCTTACGTAGTTTTCAACCCAGGGTCAACCTCCACTGCTTCAGAATTACGCCACTTCCTCAAAGATAGGCTACCTAATTATATGGTGCCAGCTGCCTTTGCGATTTTAGATGCTCTGCCTTTGACTCCTAATGGAAAAATTAATCGTCGCGCCCTTCCCGACCCCGACCCAACTCGACAAGAACCAACAGACAATGTTATTGCGCCTAGAGATGAATTAGAACTGCAACTAACTAAAATTTGGGAAAAAGTTCTCAACATTAAACCCATCCATATCCGCGAGAACTTCTTTGACTTAGGAGGGCACTCTTTACTAGCCATACAGCTATTCAGTCAAATTAAAAATACTCTTGACAAAGACATTCCGATTGCTACTATCTTCCAAGCGCCGACTGTTGAAGAATTAGCTAACATCCTACGTCAAGAAGGATGGTCAAATCGTTGGTCTAGTCTCGTACCCCTTAAACCCGCAGGTTCTAAACTGCCTTTCTTCTTTCACGGTGGTGCTGCTGAAGCCATTACCTGGGCTAAATTTGGCCGTTGTTTGCCGATCGATCGACCTTTTTATGGTCTGCAACACCAAATTTTGGAGGGAAAACCAATCTTCCAGAATTCTGTTGAAGAAATGGCGGCTCACTGCATCAAAGAAATACAAATAATCCAACCCAACGGGCCTTATTTTATCGGCGGTCACTGCTTTGGAGGAACAGTGGCATTCGAGATAGCTCAACAGCTTCATGCTCAAGGTGAAAAAGTAGCGCTGCTGGTTTTAGTTGATGCTTATGCACCTAAACCATTACCGAAAGATAACCTGCTTTGGCGAACTCAAGCCTTTTTTCATAAAGCAGATTTTTTACTTTATAAAACTTACTACTATCATGCCGATAACTTAAGGCAGCGTCATTTGGCTGAAAAACTAACCTACATTTGGGATTGGCTGCTCGAAAAAGCTCAATCCAAATTTAGACAAAAGCTTGGTGGTAAGATGTTAAAATCCCAGCCGTCTAATCATAAACATAGCAATCCGATCGCCAATTTACCCAAAAGTGAAAATTCCGATCGGGCCTCAAATCCTGATGAATTTATTGCCCATGAAATTCGCTACCTCGAAGCGGAAAAGGTCAACCGAGCAGCTAAGGCTGAATATATTCCTCAAGTCTACCCAGAGCGAATCATCCTCTTGCGAGCTAGTAAACAAATATTAGAATGGTACTTTGGCGATCGATTAGGCTGGTCAGACTTGGCAGCAGGGGGAGTGGAAAGCCATGAAATTCCTGGAATTTTTGGCAACTTATTTAACCAATCCTCTCTTCCCTTCCTAGTTGAAAAAGTGAAGCTTGCCTTGGAGGAAACACAAGTCAATCCAAAAAAACTCTAGATAATGGAAAAAACGATGAAAATTGTGCAAATTGTGCCTAGATTACCCCCTTATACAGATGGTGTTGGAGATTATGCGCTGAGATTAGCTGAGCAATTATTGAAAGAGCATAATATTACTACTCAGTTTATAGTTTTCCAACAGGGGCTTGAGATAGAACCCATCATTAATGGGTTTTCAGTCACTGGATTACCCGCTCACACTTCGGAGGCATTTTTATCAGTCTTGCCCAAAGATATTGAGGGAATTATTTTACATTACAGTAACTATCCCTATATGCGCGGAAAACTTGATGCTCCCTTTTGGCTAGTGGAAGCTTTACAAGCAGGGATGAAACGGCATTCTCTCAAGTTGGTTGTCATGTTCCATGAGTTACCAATATTGAAGTTTAAAGCGCTCAATTTTTTAAATCCTATCCAGAGTCTAGTTTCTCGCCGTCTTGCCAAAATTGCCACGACTGTCCTCACAGACAGCGCTCGATTTCAAACAGTTCTTGAGCAATGGTTAGGACATTCTGTAACCTGCATTCCAGATTTTTCAACCATTGGCGAACCCTCAAGCGTGCCAAGTATAGCCGATCGCGATCGCAGAATGATTGTTTTTGGTGGGGCCGATCGCCATCGGGTCTATAAAAATTCTCTCAAACAACTGCTTGATAGTTGCCAAGTTTTGGGAATTGAAGAAATTTGCGATATTGGAAAATCCCTGAATTTGTCGTCGTCAGACTTCAAAGGTGTACGTCTAGTTGAAATGGGATTTCAACCGAATGAAGCCGTCTGTGAATTGATGTTGACTTCAAAGGCTGGATTCTTAGACTATAGCCGTTTTCCTGGCGGTCTTGGAAAATCGAGCGTTTTTGCAGCCTTCTGCGTTCATGGATTAATTCCCATCTGTTCTCAGTACAATCCTTCAGAGGGTGATGGATTGGAAATGAACAAGCATTATTTAGTGCCTAACCAGTTGAAAAGTTTTAATTTAATGCAACTGCAAACGGTTGCTAATAATGCTAATAAATGGTATAATTACCATAATTTAACAGAAAATACCAAAATTTTTGCTTCATCTTTATTTTTTCTATAAATTAAACAAAATGAATCAATTTATACCGCTATCACAACCATCGATTACTAACTTAGAGATAGACTACGTAACAGATGTGCTTAAATCGGGTTGGATATCTTCACTAGGTAAATACATCAATCTATTCGAGGAGAGATTTGCCGAATATTGCGGCACAAAATATGCCCTTACGACTTCTAGCGGTACGACAGCAATTCATCTCGCCCTTGTCACCTATGGAATTGAAGCCGATGATGAGGTTATTGTCCCCGACTTGACGTTTATTGCTACTGCTAATGCGGTAACTTATACAGGGGCAAAAGTCGTTTTAGTGGATATAGAAGAAGACACTCTCTGTATAGATCCAGTTCAAATCGAAAAAGCCATAACCGAAAAAACTAAAGCCATAATACCAGTGCATCTTTACGGACATCCAGCCAATATGATTGCGATCGATAAATTGGCGAAAAAATATAATCTTTTGGTTGTAGAAGATGCGGCTGAAGCTCACGGCGCTGCGGTTAAAGGACAAAAAACAGGCTCTCTAGGTGACTGTGGAATCTTTAGCTTTTACGGCAATAAGCTCGTAACCTGCGGAGAAGGAGGCATGATTACTACTAATGATGAAGAGTTTTATCAAAAGGCAAAGCACTTGCGAGATCATGCTATGAGTAGCTCAAAACGTTACTGGCACGATCGCATAGGGTATAACTATCGCATGACGAATATGCAGGCAGCATTGGGTCTAGCTCAAATTGAGAGATTAGATGAATTGCTGTCTCGAAAAAGAGAAATATTTAAATTATATGAAAAAACCTTGTCAAATATCTCAGGAATTAAGCTCAACTTCACAGCCGATTGGGCATCAAATGTTTATTGGCTTGTTTGTCTGGAAATTGAGGGTTATACAGAAAAAGAGCGAAACAACTTAATGCTGGCTTTAAGCCATGAAGGGATAGAGACAAGACCCTATTTTTATCCTATTTCGGATATGCCGATGTATGAGAGTAACAGAATTCATACACCTGTAACTCATAAGGTATACCAAAGGGGCATTAACTTACCTTCTTACTTTGAGCTAAAAAATCAACAAATTGATTATGTGTGTGAATCTTTACAAGTTTATTTAGCTCGATGTTTAAATTTGATAGGCTAATTCAACGGCTCTCTAAAATCTAAAATTGCCAAATGCTCAGTTTGTATCTTTTTCTAGTCCTTGGTTTTATTGGGAGCGGTCACTGCGTAGGGATGTGCGGCCCGTTGGTGATGGGCTATACTTTACCTCAGAAGAACAGTTGGCATTCTCACGTACTTTACGGTTTAGGTCGCTCTACAACCTATGCGCTTTTAGGATTTCTGGCTGGTAGCTTTGGTGAAATTCTACAAAGTCTGTTAGGATTCCGCGCCACGCTTTTGATTCTGGCAGGTGGGGTGATGATTTACTTGGCGTTAGGGCAACTAAAAGTTTTACCTAGAAAGCTGCCTTCAATCCAGCACTATCGGTGGTATCGGGAAAGCGTTGGGCGGCTGTACGCTAGTAAAAGCTGGTATCGCACCTACCCATTAGGAGTGTTGCTGGGATTTATTCCTTGCGGCTTGACGGCAATGGCGCTGAGTCTTGGCATTACTCAACCGATCGCGATCGCTACTCTTGGTATGTTTATTTTTGGCTTGGGTACGATGCCTGCGATGGTAGGCTTTGGTATCCTAATTCAACGGCTCAAAATTCCCAAGCTGGAGCGCTATGTAGCAATGGCAATGCTAATATTGGGCTGTCTGACCCTCTGGATGGGAGTGTATACGTTAGGCTGGTTGCCTCCACCTCCTCAGAGCGCTCTTTTAGGCCAACTGCATCCCACGAGCTTGCCTGGGACAGACTATACCCAGCAAGCTCCCGATCGGCATCTTCATCATCATCACTGATAAATTATGGTTCGGTTAATTGGCTCTATCGATAAACTATGGCGGCATTGGTGGATGCTGTTGGCGCTAATAGTTTGCTTTGGCTTTATCTTTGCATCCCCAGCTGAAGCTTCTCTCATCAGCAACCCAGTTACAGAAGTTAAGATCGATTTGGGCAATGCCGGTAACGAATTAAAGTTTTTCCCAAACAACCTCAAGTTTGTGGCCGATCGGCCCTATAAACTGATCGTCAACAATCCCAGTCCCCAGAAGCACTATTTCACCGCCAAAGACTTTGCAGACGCAATTTGGACGCAAAAAGTCCAAGATGGCAAAATGGAAGTCAAAGGGGCTATCCACGAGATAGAAATCCAACCCGGAGCCCAGGCAGAGTGGGTATTTGTACCGCTTAAATCGGGCACTTACAGTCTCCGCTGTCCAATCGCGGGACATACCGAAGCGGGGATGACCGGCCAAATTGCTATTTCTGCTGAGTAGCGGAAATATCAGTTAAATTTGTATGAACTGCCTTCGGGCAACAAAATATGCGCCCTCAAGTTCTGATGGGACAATTTTTCTATCAATCTTTTGGAGTCTTGATATAATATCATGTCCGGTAGCATCGTTAGTGTAAGAGTGATATCGTCAAATTGTTTGTTGTCATCTGTGGTTAAATTTTAACCACAGATGAAGACAGATGAACACAGATGAACACAGATAAAAACGGGAATTTTTTAGGAAACCGATGCGTAAGGACATGATATAATTGCTGGATTTAGCTGAATTTGCAATTGATCGTTACTGTTGCCATACCACCTTTAGCCACCTGTTGATTCCATGAATATTCTAGGCAATTTGCTTTCCCACTCCGTTCAAACTTCCTCTAGCAATAAAAGACGTAAAGGCATTGAGATTAAGTCGCCCCGTGAAATAGGAATCATGCGACAGGCGTCGAAAATCGTGGCAACAATACTTAAAGAAATTTCCCAGACGATGGAACCTGGGATGACAACAGCAGATGTGGACGCCTACGCGGAAAAGCGCATCCGAGAAATGGGCGCAAAACCAAGTTTCAAAGGCTATCACGGATTTCCTGCTTCTATCTGTTCTAGTATCAATAACGAAGTGGTACATGGGATTCCCAGTGCCAAAAAAGTGATTCGGGCTGGAGATGTAGTAAAAATAGATACTGGTGCTTATTACGAAGGCTTTCACGGCGACTCTTGCATTACGATCGCAGTAGGCGAAGTAACTCCAGAAGCCGCTAAGTTAATTCGGGTTGCAGAAGAAGCGCTTTACAAAGGCATTGAGCAAGTTAAAGCGGGAAACTATCTGATGGATCTTGCTGGTGCTATTCAGGATTGTGTTGTAGCAAACGGGTTCACCGTGGTAGAAGATTTTACCGGACATGGTGTGGGTCGCAACCTGCATGAAGAACCCTCCGTGTTTAACTTCCGCACCCGCGAGATGCCAAATGTCAAGCTGCGTGCTGGGATGACTTTGGCGATCGAACCAATTTTGAATGCAGGTTCTAAATTCACGCGCACTCTGGCGGACAAGTGGACGGCGGTGACTGTGGATAATGCCCTGTCTGCCCAGTTTGAGCATACCGTACTGGTGACTGAAGACGGGTATGAGATTTTGACCGATCGCGCTTTGGTCTAGTTCCATTAGATCCAATTTCAGATTTCAGATTTCAAATTTCATATTGTCAATCAACATAAATTTGAAATCTAAAATCTTCCCTTTTCTTTTGTTACTTGTGATATCATATCCTTACACATCGGTCACCTAAAAAAATCCTGTTCTTATTCTTATCTGTGTTCATCTGTGTTCATCTGTCTTCATCTGTGGTAAAAATTTAACCAACGATGACAACAAACAATTTGACGATATCACTCATATCCTTACACATCGGCCACCTAAAAAAATCCTGTTCTTATTCTTATCTGCGTTTATCTGCGTTCATCTGCCTTCATCTGCGGTAAAAATTTAACCACCGATGACAACAAACAATTTGACAATATGAACAAAATTGATTTAGCATTTACCCCCGCACTAGAACAGTCTAAGCTCATCCGCAACAAAGAAGTGTCGCCGCTGGAGTTGGTGCAGCTTTACCTAGAACGCATCCAGCATTTAGATTCCCAACTGGGCAGTTATTTTACCGTAATGGCAGATCTAGCTTTGGCGGATGCTAAAGCCAAAACCGAACAACTGGGTAGAGGCGATACTTCCGATTTGCCGCCTTTTTTTGGTGTGCCGATTTCAATTAAAGACCTCAACCCAGTTGTCGATGTCCCCTGTAGTTATGGTTCACCAGTTTTGAGGAACCAGGTGGCTACTTATGATGATGGGGTGGTGACGCGAATACGCCGGGGTGGGTTTATTATTTTGGGCAAAACTGCGACTTCTGAGTTGGGTTCTTTCCCTTACACAGAACCACCTGGGTTTCCACCAGCTCGAAATCCTTGGAATTTGGATTATACTCCGGGCGGGTCGAGTGGCGGTGCGGCGGCGTCTCTAGCGGCTGGATTATGTGCGATCGCGCAAGGTTCTGATGGCGGTGGTTCCATTCGCGGCCCAGCTTTCTGCTGCGGTTTGGTGGGGATTAAGCCTTCTAGAGGTCGGGTATCTTATGCACCTCTAGGCGATCGCCAAAATGGTATTGCTAGTAATGGCCCTCTAGCTCGGACTGTAGCGGATGCGGCAGCCCTGCTTGATGTTATCTCTGGTTATATCACGGGCGACCCTTACTGGTTGCCCGATCCAGACCCCTCATTCCTTGCTGCTGCCAGTCTAAGGCCCGATCGTTTGCGAATTGCTTTTTCTACAGAAATTGCGCCTGTGGGTGAAGCATCGCCTGTGTGCCAGCAACCTGTGCTAGAAACGGTGAAACTTCTAGAAGAAATGGGTCACGCGGTTGAACCCGGTTGTCCCGACTTTAACGGTTTGGTTGAACCTTTTAAGATTGTTTGGCAGGCAGGTGTCGCAGCAGCTGGCATTCCTAAAGAAGCTCTGGGCTCGATGAATGCTTGGCTAGCCGATCGAATCTGCGATGCGGGAGAATACTTGCGCGCCGTCGGTCAGATGCAAGCGATCGCACGGCGGATCGTTGCTTTCTTTGATAACGTGGATGTCTTAGTCCTGCCAGTCTATATGCACCCCACAATCCGCGTTGGGGAATGGGCCGATCTGAGTCCCGAAGAAACTTTGCCAAAGCTTGTGCATTGGGTGGGTCCCTGTCCGCCCTTTAATGCCAGCGGACAGCCCAGCATAGTAATTCCCACAGGTTTTGATCCCAATGGCTTACCGCTTGGCGTTCAGCTTGTAGGGCGTCCTGCTGCTGAAGCCACTATCATTTCTCTAGCAGCTCAGATTGAAGCTGTAAAACCCTGGATTCAGCACCGTCCTGCTTTTGCATTGCAATCATAAATCGAGAGAAATCGAAATGAAAAATATCCTTCACAAAGCAAATGAAAGACCGCACTTTGATATTGGGTGGATTCAATATTATTCTTCCTTCGACTCAGAAAATGAAGCACCCCCAAAAGATCCTTTCGGAAAATTAGTGGCTCTTCCGTACTTAGTGTGCTAAAATGTTATGAAAATGCCACAATAGTAAAGCCCGTATTTCAAAATTATTAAAATTTCTAAATCCAAATCCACAACGTTTTAACAATTTTAATTTATTATT